>JBEBTM010000032.1:0-17418 GCA_040393745.1 Thermogutta terrifontis
CGTTGGTCGTACTGCGGTTTTCGTAATAATTGCCTTTGCCTGCGGACCAGTTGCCTTCAACGTAATCGCCGGTGAACCTGGCCCCCGCGCCGTACATCGGGCGGAAGGCTTTATCCCAGCCGGCCTGGATCGATTGGTAGGAATACTTATCCGTAGCGGAATTGTCGTCGTAAAAATGCCCGCCTTTGATTTTGGCCCAGGGACCGTTGATGTCCAGATCCCGGGTCACTTCGGGGAGATCGAAGCTGACAATGTTCATCCGGAGATACGAACCGATGTCCGTTGTAACGGTCTGCATGCCGTCGGCAACGCCGAGTTGCCAGGTTTTGGAACTTGATCCGGTGACAGGCGTGAGAACGAATTCGTATTTACCCACGTTGTATTTTCCCTTGTCCAACGTAAAGGCGTTGTCGCTGCCGCCGGTGGCCGAGATGACGGAAACGGATTGGCTCGCGACATTCCGGGCCAAGGCGTCGAGGTTGGTGCTGCCCTGGGCGTCTTTGCCATCGGCGAGCAGTGCAATGTCCGTCTGGCCGGTCGCGGTACCCTGGATGGCCAGTGTTCCGACGGTGCCGGTGCTGCCGACGACAATGTCGAGCGTCCCGTCGTTGCCGACCCAGTTGCCCTGGACGGTAAGATTTCCGACCGTGGAAGTGGCCGAGTCGCCGAGGACGACATGACCGGCGTTTGTGAGGTTGCCCGCAACGACGTTGCCCGACCCCACGGCGCCCAACGTGCCCGTCGAGGCGATCGTGGTCGTGGGCGATGTCAAAACAGTGTTGCCCTGCATGGTCAACCGGCCCGCGATGTTGGCCTGGCTCGTCAGAGTAACGCGACTCGAATTGGCCATGGAAAGTTTGTCGCCGGCCAGGACGTTCAACGTGCCGGCCTGGAAGCCGGTGCTATTGATCGTGGAGTTGCCAAGATCGGCCGCGCCCGTGATTTTAACGATGCTGCCCGCGACGTCGGTATAGGCGTCCGTGGAAAGGGCGGCGGCATCCAAGGTGCTCGCGTTACCCAGTGCTGTCGAAGTCAGGTTCGTGAGGCTGCCCTGGGTGAGTTTCAATGTCGAGGAATCGCCAAGCAGCAAACTCGTGACGCCGTTACCCGCAGTGGCGTCGGTGGCGGTCACGCTGGTTCCGTTGCCGATGGAGACGTCGCCGATGAGCGTGTCACTGAAGGTTTTGGCCGAGTAAATCACACCATTGGTAAAGCTCGCCCCTTGAAGATCGGCGTTGTCCGCAGTGATCGTAGCGCCGGCCTGAACATCGCCCAGTTTCCCGGTGAGGTCTTGAGCGGCCGTTGAGGTCAGCTCCAGAGTCGAGCCCGATTTCATGCTCAAATCGCCGAACTGGCTCAGACCCAGAGCCGTAAGTTTGGCGCCTTTCGAACCCGCCGTCGTAGCGGGGCCCCGGAGATCGACGGCACCGATGGTCGAGCTGCCGTCTAATTGCGAAATATCCCCGTGACTGTCGGCTAAGCCGATATAGTCGTCCGTCTTGAGAACGGCAGTGTTCTTGAAAGTCGCGGTCGCGCCGGTTCCGAGTGTGAAAGAGTCGGTTTCGATCGTACCTTCGACTTCCGTGCCGCCGGTTTGTGCGGCGGTATCGAAAACGATGTTCGTTGCCCCCAAGTAAGCATCGGCGTCGTCGACGAAACTTCTGGTCGTGAGATTGCCGCTCACACCGGCGCCGTTGCCGTAGACGAACAGACCGGCTCCGAAACCGGCAGCGTTGGTTCCGGTCAGGCTCACGGCTTCGAGATCGAGATCGCCCAGGATCTCGGCATACGAGCCGTCTTCAAGGATAACGTAATTGTAAACGCCGGTTTGATCGTCGACCGGATAGGCTTCGGTGCCGCCGGTGAGCCAGAGACTGTCCGGTTCGTCCGCGCGGGTAATATTGTCGGCATTGAAAATCGCCCCGCTCGCGGCGGCCGCGGCGCCGATGGTCAGGTCGCCGTCCTGTACGGTGACCAGCGAACCTTTGGCCAGATTCCACGTCGCGGTGGTCGGCGTCAGATCCAAATCGCCGTCGGTCACGGTGAGGTGAGAGTCCTTGGCAATCGTGGCGGTCAAGGTGTTTGCGTTTGAAAGCGTGCCAACGGTCAGGAGAGCCCCTTGGGCGCTGAGGTCGATGCTCGTCCAAGCGACGCTTTTGTCCGTGGCGTCGAACTCGGAACCGGCTTTACCGACGTAGTTCGTGAAAGTCAGGGTCTGGGCCGAGGTGGCGTCGATCGTCGCGCCGGCCCCGGTGGCGAAGGTTTTCGCCTGCAAGTTCCCCAAAAGTGTTGCATCGGCGTTGACGGTGAGTGTTTCGCCAACTTGGAGCGTGCTCCATTGACTGTCGGCCAAGTCATCGATGGTCAGGTTTCCGACGACGTTGAAGGAAACCGGCGTGGTTGCCGAACTTGCCGCGAGTGTGACCGAATCCAGTGAAACGGTGTCCGTGGCACTGTTGGCGATTTTCAAGCGACTGCTTTGACCGCTGTTGGTACCGTCGTTGGCAATCGTGAGATCCGTCAGGTTATCGGCGGATTCGACTTCGACTTCGGTACCGTTGGAAATGGTCGCGGCGCCGCTGAGCAGATTATCCATCGTACCGGCCTTGTAGAAGGCACCCGTACCGAGTCCGACGCCGTCCAAGTCACCGGAAACGTCGATTTCAGCCTTGGCGGCGATGGTCGCGGTGGTGACGTCCAAATCGCCGTCGGTGATGGTAAAGCGAGAGAAAGCGCCGAGTGTCAAGGAATCCAAGGTATCGTTGGCGACGGAGCCGACTTCGAGAATCGTTTTCGTGCCGGGACTTCCCGCTTTCAGATCGACGTCCGTCAAACCGGTGGCCAAGTCGGTGGCCGTAAACGAGCTTTCGGTTTGCCCGGTATACATGCCGGTCAATTGCGTGAGATCGGCCGTGGCGGTTGCCGTGACCGATTTTTGGTCGGAAACTTCCATGCCATCGGCGATCAGGGTACCGGCAATCTGTGAAGCGGCCCCGTAGGACGGAACGTCGATGGTCAGTTTGCCGGTCAAGTCGACGGTCGAACCTTCGGCGGTATCCAACTTGCCCACGTTCAGGTTGTCGGCGGCAAGAGAACTGTTGTCGACGATATCGAGATTGTGAAACGCGGCGTCGACTCGATCGGTACCATCGCCGAAGGTCAACGAGGTGCCGGTGGCTCCATTTCCTTCGAGCGTCAGGCTCTGGTCGCCGGTCGTGTAATCGAGGCCGTCGAAGTCGTCGCTGGTGAAGCTGAGCCCCTTCGCGGTGTCAGTGACGGTCCAGTAGCCGGGCGTGCTTTCTTCGAGGATGCCGGTCATGCCTTGGGCGGCCATGATTTGCGCCGTGGGATGCGCGATGACTGTGTAGTCGGCCAAATCGAAAGTCGAATCCGTCAATTGGAAGATGGAGTTTTCGCCGAGATTCAAGGTCGCGGGTCCCGACAGGGCGCCGACGATGAAGGTCGCATTTCCCGTCGTGGAATCTTCAAGGTCGATCGTGGTGAAAGCGAGCGTGTGGCCCGTGGCATCGAAGGTGCTGCCCGCCTCGCCCGTATAGGTGTCGGTCAGCGTCAGAACGGCCGTCGAGGCGGAAGCGTCGACGGTATTGTTTTCCAAGACGGTCAGGTTGTCGGCCGTGAGCGTACCGGCAAGGGTCGACGTGGTCGGATTGGTATCGTCACTGCTGCCGAGGGTCAGCGTTTGTCCGGTCAAATCCAAAGTCGCGTTCGATTCGAGGTTCAGCGTAACAAAGGTTTGATCGAAGAGGGATTCCGTCGTCCCCGCTTTCAGGGTGACGGTTTCAATCGAAGCGAGGGCGTCCGTTTTACCCAGCGTCAAGGTGCCAGGTGTTCCGGGCGGCGTTCCCAAAGCCGGATCATAATACTTGATAAAGGTGTCGACGCCCGTCAAGGTTCCCGAGATCGTTCCGGCATCGACGGATAGCTGAAGATCGGTGTCGGTCATCTCGAAGGTGGCGCCGGCGGCCAGATCAAGTTGCTTGAACAACTGGCTATAAACCGTGGTGACGGTCGAAGTGCCTTGAATGTCTAGTTTTTCCGTATTGGCAAGGGCTTTTTCGCCGCCGAGAACCACGGTTCCCGCACTGACGGTCGTACTGCCGGAATAACCGTACACACCGTTCATTTCGAGGGTGCCGGCCCCTGTTTTGACGACCATGCCGTCCTCACCGTCGATGCCGTCGTTGTCGATGATCTTCGCGCCGATTTCCGCATCGAAAGTGACGGTCGCCGGGCTTGAACCCGCGAGGGTGATCGCGTTTTTCCGTGCCACGGCGTCGGTACTGCTTTTGGCCGTATTGCCGTCGAAGGTGACAGTGCTCGTTCCCGTGGCCTTGATCGTAATATCGCGGTCGGTCCAGATGGCCCCCCCGTTGGCCGTGCCGTCTTCGCTTTCGACGTAGTTGTTCGTAAAACCGGTGTTGACGATTTCAACGGTTCCGGCGGCAAGATCGCTGATGTAGAGAGCTCCGCCCGCCGCGTCTCCGAGGACGGCCGTGGCGAAGTTGCCCGTAAAACTCGAACCGGCAATCGTCGTGTTGATTTCGCCGACTCCGGAAGCCCCATAAATGGCCAAAGCGCCGCCGGAAGCGTTACCGGCCTCCGTCGTACCTGTTTCAACCGAGACGCTGTTACCGGTAAAAGTCATATTGGTGAAATCAGCCGTGATCGTTCCGGCGGCGCTGTTGGTCAGGGCGATACCGCCGCCACGGACGTTTCCATCCGTTTCGTTGAACGTTCCTTGAGCGGAGTTGTTTTGGACCGCCAGATTGCTGACATCCAGGGTCATGGCGTTGGTCGTGGTTTTTTGAATGAACAAACCGCCGCCCGCCGCGTAGCCGCCATCCTCGGTGATGGCCTGGTTTCCGCTGACCTCGGCCGTTCCATCACCGTCAATCGTTAAAATGGAAAACTGGGCGAAGTGCCCGCCACCGCCTTGGGCGCTGAAGGCGCCGTAGTCGAAGCCTGTTTGATTTCCCGCCTGCCTGGCCGTATTGTTCAGGAACGAAACGCCGGTCAGTTCAGCCTCTTTTCCCTCGGCAGCCAAGTAGAGCCCAGCGCCGCCGACGCCCACGGTTTCGCGGGTATCGCCGTCCAGACCTTCAATCACGGTGTTTTGGAAAACGCTGTTCGTGATCGTCGCTTTGCCTTCGAAACTTTGGATCGCGTTGGCACCATAAACGTACAAATAAGTGTTACCCGGACCGAAAGCGGCGTCCCGGGACATTTTTTCGCCACTACCGCTGTCGCCGTCGAAGGTCATGTCTTCGATCGTGACGTTGTTGAAATAGAGCAGCGACATCGTGCGGTCGGAAGCGGCGCCGCCACTGGAATCGCGGGTCAGGGTCGTACCGGTTCCCGAGAGTCCCGAAAGAACGAAATCGCTGGCGTTGTAGTTCGCCATGTTCGTACTGTTGCCCAGGATAAGATTGGCCCCACTGTCGTTGGCGATGGTATATTCGAACGTGGAGTTATCGGCCGCGCCGTCGATTACCGTTCCTGCGGCGGTAAAGGCGTCGCCGAGCGTGGCATAGTTCGGTACGGGATTTCCGTCAATAGTGTAAGTTGTTTGCGCGCCGGCGACTCCCCCCAAGGCAGCGGATAAAACAAGACCGCAGAGGCTGGGGAAGAGTAGTTTTCGAACGAGATTGTCGAGAAAGCAGCGGCGATCTCGCTTGGCACGAAGATGAGTAGTGACGGTATTCGTGATGGCGGAATTCCTGGGGAAAAGGCGTTTCATCGTTGTTTCTCCTGGGTCGAAAGGGGTAGAGCGGGGGAGCAAAAGGGGGGGAGACGTCTTTCAAGAAGATCCTGCTACTGCGGGAAGCAGCATCTTGACATCGGACCCAAGAGGCGAAAAGTTCAATAAAAATCCGAAAAAACAGGTCTTTTTTCGAGATATTTTCTTGATTCGGCGTGAAATGAATGCTATGGGAGCCCCCCGTCATTTCACGAAAATGCCACCTCGACACATTTCATCTCCGATAACTTCGTACGGCGGCTATCAGGGCATGAACGCCTTTTGCCGAACGACCACGCCGTTCGGGTACACGAGCCGGGTCGCTCCGAATCGGCCGGTCTTCACCTGGGGCATCCACACCGGCGGTAGGGGCGAGATTCTCGGACGGTAAATCGGATACACGGGAAACATCGGCGTCACGCTCGTCACGGGCATCGGGCCGTACATTACGGGCAGAAGCGAATGGCTTGCCAAGGGCGTTTTCGAAGGAACCGGAGCGGGTGTCGACGGTTGGGCCGACTCCGTTTCCACGGCGGAAACCACCGGCGTGACGGGGAAAATATAGACCTTCGAATGGGCGGTGTTGCCGTGACGCGGCATTTCGTACATGTAAACGAAGGGGATCCATTCCTCTTCGGCCAACGGTTCTTCCACCTCGGGAAGGAACGGTGAAATCGCTGTCGGATCCACCGTCGGTTCCGTAGACGGTTCCACGACAGGTAGCGGCGATTGCGCGTCCTCGGAAAGGTCCGGCACGGAGCTGTGACCGTTACTTGCAATCGGCAGGCTCGGATTCGATACCGCGATTTCCAGGGACGGTGTATCGAAATCGTCCATTGGAAGCACAGGGAAGGGATCAAACGACACCGCGCTTTCGGGGACTTCATCCAACAGAGCCGGTGTTCCGGTCTCCTCCGACGCGACCTTTCCCGTATGATCCCGCTCTGCCATGTAGCCCCGTTTCGCTCCACCCTGTTCCACAGCGGCCCCATCATCCTGAGGCTTGTGCGGCATCAGGACGATCACCCCGAGGGAAATGAAAAAAATCATGAAAACGAAGAGCATGAAATAATTTTTCACGAATGTGGACATGGCAAAACTCCTTGAGCGAGCAAAAACAGATCGACCGCATACTCTCGTTCAACAACAGGCAAGCGAGCGCAGACTCGACGTTCCAGAAGAAATATCAGCGGGAAACGGCGGAAAAATGAGAAAATGAGGGCCCGAATCCAAAAAAACGGGGACCGGCGCGAGAAATAATCGTTTTTCAAGGAAAAAAACAAATGTGCCACCCTCACCGCCTGACCGGGTTGTTCCGTGAAAACGGGTCGAAACGGCGCAAGAAGGAGTCAGGTCTGGCTCTAATTTATTGCCTCTTTACACCTCGGTCTTCAGTGCCGTCGTTCACGGCGTCGAAAAAACTGGCGCAGCTCCGCGATGAAGTCGCCGACGGTCGAAATTTCCAAATGGTCGATCCGGCAACGTCGCAAGACGGCGGAAATGTGCGATTCCACGGCCCCGTAACGACAACCGAGTTGACGTCGAACTTCGGCGGCGGATGTATCCACTTCGCAACGCTCACCCGTCTCCGCGTCTTGCAGCATGATCAGTCCGACATCGGGAAACTCCTTTTCCCGGGGATCTGAAAATCGCAGCGCGATCAGGTCGTGCTTCCTCGCGCAAATCGACAGGGCCTGCTCCTGCTCCGAAGGAAGCCGCGTTTGACGTATGCCACGCATCGACTGGAGCAGGATACTGCGTTCGGCACGATGGCTGCGGGAAAGCAGGTCGTCGACCAGGGGGCCCATTTCCTCTTCTTCCAGTCGGTTCAGGATTTCCGCGTCCCGGGTTCCCGTGAGTTCGGGCACGAGAAAATCGCTCAGCAGGAACACCACGGCCCGGCGCTTTTGGATCCGGCTCACATAGTCCAGGGCTTCCTTCAGGTTCGTTTCTCCCGCGACCGGTTCGGACGTGAGAAGCTGTCGGATCAAATGGAGCACGTTCGCCTTGCCTTTTCTCGGACGATAATAGTCGACCACCCCGTCGGCGAAGAGCAGCAGGCCGACTTTATCGTTGTTTTTCAGGGCCGAAAACATGAGCGTGGCCGCCATTTCGACCGCCGCTTCCATTTTCGCACGGGAAGAACCGAAGACGCCCGAAGCGGACACGTCGACCAGGAGCATGATCGTGAGTTCCCGTTCTTCGACGAAGCGTTTGATAAACGGCTTGCCCGCCCGGGCGGTCACGTTCCAGTCGATGTCCCGGATTTCGTCGCCGGGCTGGTATTCTCGGACCTCGTTGAATTCCATACCGCGTCCGCGGAATACGCTTTTGTACTGGCCGGAAAAGAAGTCATTGACCGTACGATTGGCCACGATTTCGATTCGGCGGACCTTTTTGAGCAATTCGGAAACGTCGAGCATGGGAAGGCGTGAATTGGAAATTGAAAATCGCGCAATAAAAGGGCGTGTGGGACGGTTCCGCCCTATTATAAAAATCGCGAGGAAAAAATGAACCCCCCCGCAACGTCATCGGATGAACATTCGTTCAAGGAATGAATTTCTCATTTTTCCGTTTTCCCGGTTTGTGTCGTGAAAGAATATGGCACCGGCTCGACGGGAACGCCGCCTTCGCTACGAAAATTCTTGAACGACGGAGCGTTGATCGAGAGTCGATATGTTTTTCCCGGTTCCAGTTTGGCAGGCAACACACAAGTTCGCTTGCCGATCCAGCACGGCGTTTTGTCCGCCGCTCCGGGAAAATCGTCACCGCCGCCGCACCAGGAGTAACCACCGGTATCCATGTCCCGGTCGAAGGTCACGCGAATTTCCGTCACGGATTCATGGTCGACATCCTTCGCTTCCAGCGGCGGTTCGAATCGGACGACGTTCGGAGCCGGTTTTTCCGAGGATTGCCCGGCCTTGAAAAACAACTGTTTCAGCGAACCGGGAATTTCGTCGGCAAGCTTTTTCGCTTTGACTCGTTGCTCTTCGGTCAAAACGTCATTCTCGAGACGTTCTTTCAATCGTTCCGCAAATTCGATCCGACGGGTTTCCTGTTCTTTGTACCGGACATTGTAATCTTTCCGATCCGCCTCGGAATTCTTGCCTTGCGTGTAAAGAACGAGATGTTCCCTTCGCAATTCCATCTGCTCGTCGAGCAGTTTCAAAAATTCCGGTTCGAATTCCCTCTTGATCGCCTCGACTTTCTTTCGCTGCTCTTCCGAGAGACCGAGCGAATCGAACATGTGGGGCGTCGGCTCGCCGATTCCCGGCAGCGCCGTGAATTCCAACGAACGGAGTTTTGACAACTGTTCCGGTGTGAGTGTTTCAGTCACTTCATTTTGCACATACCGTTCGAACAGGAGAAAAACTTTTGAAGCGGCCTCTATGTAAACCTTTTTTTGTTCTTCCGTCGCTTTCTTAAAGAAAGGATCGTCCGAGGGAATCAACGCCTTGACCGCTTCTTCGGCTTCGATCAATTCGGCATTTTGTTCGTCGCGCATTTTTCGGAACCATTCGGCGCCGAGTTCCTGCTGCTTTCCGAGAAAACCGAGCGTCTTTTGCTGCTCTTTGGAAAGCTCCAACCATTTTTTCCCACCGAATCTCATGGCAAGGACCATGTTCATCATATTCGTCTTGCCGTCCCAGAGTTCGATGTGCGGAGGCCGGTCCTGGGCTTCCTGATCCAGGAGCCAAATCGATGATCTCGCTTGAGAATCGATCTTTTCCGCATCTGCATTATCCGCCGGATTTTCTTTCGCCCGCCGTCCGACGAATTTTTCGAACAGATTTTTAGCGTCATCCTCGGAATCGACCCGGTCGTTTCCGGCATTGAGCCAGCGGTCGTCGATTTTTCGGAACCAGCGAACATTGAATGGTTTTCGCACGTTTTCGCCTTCGAGTTCGGCAACGACGATGGCCCGATCATCGCAGCGACAAACGCTCAGGATTTTCGCGGCAAGGAGCACTTTCGCCCAATCCGCTTCAAGAGGCTTCGTCGCGTCTCGCTTGATCTCCGGCACACTGATTTTGTACAGATTTTTCGCGAAATCTTTTTCATTCTGTACGCACAGCGTTCGCTCATATGCTGCGTAAGCGGTTTCCGGGGTAGAAAAATCATTTTTATCCGGAAATTCAGCGAGACTTTTGTCGACCCGGTAGGAATCGACTTTCGGCGCCGCTTTCTTCTTGTCGACCGACAATACGAACAGTCCGGCGATGAGATCGTTTTTGTCGACCACGACCATGAGGACGGCGCTTCCGTTTTTGAACTCGCATCGCTCGTGAACCCGCTTGAATTCCAGGAGTGATTCCGTTTTTACAACTTTCGACCGAATGAAGGGGCCAAACTGTTTTGTGAAATCATCCCAAAGCGACCGGGCGATGTCCGAAGCGTTTCCGTCTTTCATCGCCTGCGTGAAGGCGGCGTCGCTGAAATCGTTCCTGTTGAACCGTTCGATCAACGCGTCGGCTGCCTTTTCGTAGGCCGGTTTTTCGTCCACTTTCTTTTCGGACTTGGTTTCAGTCGTGATTTTTTCCGTTTTCTTTTCCTGGCAAAAAGCCAGCGACGCGACCAGGCAGAGCGCCATGGCCGTGATGCCGAGGATTCGCGACGGCGTTCTCGCCACGGAAAATCTCCGTTGGTTTTCCTCGAAGTCAAGGATCGTGTCGATACGTTTCATGAGTTGTTCCTTTCGTGAAAGATATTGTAACGCAGGTCGGTGTTTCTCCCCCGCGGCCAGTCGCAGCAGGGTTTCGCCGTAGATTTCCGGGGAAATTTTCTCCTGAGACAAGACGAGCAGGTCACAAGCACGGTCGGCGGACAAATCGGCGAGTTTCAAGGCGAGCCAGTAGAGCGGATTCCAGAACAGGACCACGCCGCATAATCGCGATAAAAAGCCGGCCCAATGATCGCCCCGGGTAATGTGGGCTATTTCGTGCAGAAAAATTCCGTCTCGTTCCTCATGTGTCAGGGTTTCACACAGCGACTCAGGCAACAGTACGGCGGGATGAAGGCCCCAGGACCAAACCGTCGGACTCTTCACCGACGGCGACGTGAACAGCACCGGCAGGGACACGTTTCGCATCATTCGCGATCCTTCGAGCAGCGCTTCCTGCGATTCCCGGTCGGGAAACGGTTTTGCGTGAAACATCAACCGCCGGGCCGAGATAATTCCGTGCAATAAAACCAACGAGAACAAAATGCCCCCACCGAGAATCGTGGGCCCCAGCAGTAAAGCCGGTCCCGCCGCCTGCTTTTCCAGGGCGAAAAGCGAGTCCGGCGAAACCACGCCGCCACTGTAACGAAAAACCAGGAGCGAAACCGCCGGCCCCAGTACCGAGGCGAAAATCCCCAGCGTCAGTAGCAGGTGGGCCTGCCATGGGCTTCGGCGGAAAAACCGCTCCAATACCACGGGCAAACCGAGAAGCAAAAACGATTGCCAGCAGACGAATGCCGCCCAGTCTTGGAGCGGTTCAAACAGGAAATGCAACGTCGTCATGATTTCTTTCTCCGTTTCCGCACCATCTCCCGAATTCCGTCGAGTTCCTCTTCGGAAAGCCCGACATCTTCGACGAAATGCTGAAAAAGCAGGGCTTTATCGCCTCCAAGAAAGCTTTCGGCAAAGGCACGAAGCGACGAACCGATCGCTTCGTTGCGGCTGCGGGCGGCCCGATAAATATACGCTCGGGGCTGCAGCGGATTCTTTTCGTGACAGAGCCAGCCAAGTTTTTCGAGCTTCTGCATGGTCGCCAAAATGGTCGTGTACGCCAGCGGGGAGCCTTCCGAATCGGCGTTGACGCGATCCAAAACATCCTGGACCGTGGCTCCGCCCTGTTCCCAGACGATTTCCAGGACATTGCGCTGCTGCTGGCCGAGAGAATTGAGTTCGTTTTCCGTCATGTTTTGAAACTCCGGCTTTGGAATTACTACCACGAATCGTAGTAATGATACTACCAACAATAGTAAATGTCAAGTGAGAAAATAAAAAAACGTCACGGCCGTACGCAGTGTCCGCGATTCGCCTCCGGGGTTGCCGAAACGCGGAAAATACGTTATCGTGAAAAAAAGCGAGAGAGCCGGTCAAAGGTCGGCAAAATGCGGGAAATCGGAGATTCCTATGACGAACGAACAACAAAAAATCGTTGCGGAAAAAGTCGATGCCGTACGACAAAGGATGGCCCAGGCGGCGATGCGTAGCGGACGGATCGCTTCCGATGTTCGGCTCGTTGCCGTGAGTAAATACGCCACGGCCGGTGACGGCATGATCGAAGCCTTGCTTGCGGCCGGATGTCTCGATCTCGGCGAAGCTCGGCCGCAGTTGCTCTTGGAAAAGGCCGAGATTTATACCCAAACGCCCATTCGTTGGCATTTGATCGGATCGCTCCAACGAAATAAAATACGTAAAATCCTTCCGCACACCCGACTGATTCATTCGGTCGATTCGTTAAAACTCGCCGAAGCGATTCACCGGATTGTCGACGAAGAAAACGCCGCTCAACCCGACCGCCTGTCGGCGATCCATTGTCTCTTGGAAGTTGACGTTTCCGGTGATGTGAACAAGCACGGCTTCGAAGCCATGGAGTTGCCCGGTGCCGTGGACGCTTTGGCCGGGATGCCGAATCTGGTCGTCGACGGGCTGATGTGCATGTCGGGCCTGGATGCCAACGCGGACGAAACCCGGCGACAGTTTGCGATGCTTCGGAAATGCGCCGAAAAACTGCGAATGAACGGATTGCCCGAAAACGTGCCGCTGCGGGAATTGTCTATGGGGATGAGCGACGATTTCGAAATCGCCGTCGAAGAGGGGGCCACGATCGTACGTGTGGGCTCGTTGCTTTACGCATGAAAATCCCGCCTGCCCGGACGTCGGCGCGGCGTTTTCACGCGAGACTGGCGAGGGGCGAAAACGGCGTTACGATGCGACTTTTCGGGCGAAAATACCCGAGAGACGTTCTTCGTCGGCGGCGCTTGCGAACTCGCCGACTTGCAGAGCCGAAGCCCAGGGCGACGCCATGACGTTCCGATAAAGGGCGAGCATCTTGAGCGTGGTCGGGTTACACAGATGGACGACCTTCAGGGACGTTCCGAACACCAAACGCAGATCGAACCAGAGCGAACCCTGCTCGATATACTCAAAGTCGTAAACGAGCTTGCGGCGCACATCGTTCAGGTCGATATCCGACGCCTGATTAAGTTGGGCCAACCCCGTCAAACCGGGCAGGACGAATAACCGGTAAGAATAGCCGTCGATACGCCGGTCCAGTTCATCGACGAATTCCGGCCGCTCGGGGCGGGGACCCACGAGCGACATATCGCCACGCAGGATATTATAAATCTGGGGCAGTTCATCGATGTGTGTTTTGCGCAGAATATGGCCGACAAAGGTGACTCGGTTGTCTTTGCGGGCAGCCCAGACGGCGCCGGTGGCACTTTCGGCATCGACTCGCATGGACCGGATCTTGTAGATGGTAAACGCTTTCCCGTTTTTACCGACGCGAACCTGCGTGTAAATGCCAGGTCCCTTCGAAGACAGTCGGACCAAACCGACGGCCAAAAGGACGATCGGCAACGTTAACAGGCCGAGAACGACCGAAACCGCCAGATCGAACAGCCGCTTCCACCGAAAATAAGGTGAAACCGTCGGTTCGGGACAAATTTCCGGTTTACTGCCAGGAACCATTGGTGCTTCGTTGAATCAAAGGACATAAAAAAAGAAAAGGCGATACTGAAATTATAGCACGCCATCAGTAAGGCTCAACGGCGGCGGGAAGAAATTGAGAAATTCCCGCCCCGGTTATTCGTCCAAAGCCAGGACGAAACGTGGACACCACACCGGGGGGTGTTCCCCCGGTGTTTACGAGCCATGGTCGATTTTCTCACGACTCGTGGATACTGTCCACGACATTTCCCGCAGGCAGTCCGTAGTTTACCCGATTTTACATCATTGCATGAACGGGTCTCGCGACTTGGCTTCGATCATCCGCCCTTCGGACTTCGACCTCAGATCATCCTGGGAGCGGTTGGCTTGCGACGGATTGCTGGTAACAACCGTGTTTTTGCCTCGCTGACCCTGGAAGAAATAAGCCGTTTGCTCGTTCACCAAGTGCGTGTTCTCGCTGCTGCAAACGATGTCCGTCCGGATTCGATGACTACCCGCGCTTTCGGCTTTTCCCTTGACTTTGAGGGTCACCTTCTGTCCGGCGGAAACGGCCGAAATCGCGTCAAAAACGACCTGTCCATCCTTCATGTAGGCATTACCGCCTTCGACGGCAAAGGGTTCCAGACCTCGGCCGAACGAGGCTGTGACTTCGACGTTCTCCGCCGATTTCGTTCCCCGATTGTCGAGGGTGATGGTGAATACCGCTTCCTTGCCCACTTCGACAGGACCCTCGGGCGTTGCGACTTCCAGTTTCAAATCGGTAATCGCCACGGCCAGTAAGGAACCGTCGCACTGGGCCAATATGCCGCTACGATCCGACACCGCCGTTTCCAGGATACAATCCCCTTCGCGCTTCGGCTTGCACACGACGTTGCAGACGAACAATTCGCCAATGGGCAACGCCGGAATCTTCCAGATGATCTGGTTGTCGGGGCTCAGGGTTCCCTCTTCCGAGCAGGAAACAAGGTCGGCCCCGAGCGGAACATTTGCGATGATCATCAGGTTTTTCGCATCGGCCGTTCCCATGTTCTGGATTTTCACGACATATTCCGCATCCTTCCCGACAAACTGGGCCGTCGGCGATTCGACCGTCATGAAAATGTCCGGCTTGAGAACGGTAATCTTTTTTTGCACCTTGGTTTTCAGGTCAAAAGCGGCCGTGGCCTGGATGTCAATATCGATGCTGGCCTGCTTGCCCGTCCAAACGTCCACGACCACGGACTGCTCCTCGCCCGCCCTGAGCAAAGGAAGCTCGCAGGATTTCATGTCCGAACCGGTCTGGAGCAATTCGAGCTGGATATCCTCCGCATCGCCGTTGCCGACGTTCCGGACAACCAGGCGATAACCGACCTGCGTGCCCCACATGACTTCATCGGGACCATCCAATTCCAATTCGAGGACGACTTCCTGGACATCGACCGTAGCCACGGAACTCGGGCGATCGAATTCATAGCGGACTTTCAGGTCGACCGATTTTCGTTCTCGGGGGATGAGACGCAAAACAAGTTGCTCTTCCGCCTGGCTTCGAATCAATCCGAGCGTCCAAATCAATTCGTACTGTTTCGCATCGCCTTCCCGGCGATGGATTGTCACGCGACCCTGGGTCACGTCGGGCTGGGCGATTTCAATCCAACTGGGAACGTCGATCCGCAACGTGACGTTTTCCGCCACCGCGCCGCCACGATTGACGACCCGAACCCGATAGTTCGATTCCTGACCGACCAGGATATGGGTGTCGCTCTCCGTTTCCACATCGAGTCGGGGACTGACGAGCATCGCCTTTTTTCGCGGCAAGGCGGAACGCTGAACGTTTTCGGTCGTTTCCGACTTGACCGTTGCCGCCGTCGGCGATGTCGTAGCGACGAGTTGCTCCGGCTTCGTGGCAATCGGTACCGGTTTCATTTCCGCGGTCGGCGAAGTCGATGTGTTCGGCGTCGACGCGCCGGGTCGAGACGTGTCGGCAATCACCCGGGTTCCAAGTTGCTGTTCGCCCCGGGCACTGGAAACCCGGCGTTCCGAAGGCGTCACGGCTGCGGCGCCTTGGCGCGGAACCCGATCAATACCCTGAATCCCTTGCAGGACCGGCGTGCGGGTTCCTTCGATGGTCACTTGGCGGGATTCCGTCACCGCAGGGGATTCTTGAACCGGTTTGCGGCCGGAAATTTGCGCTGTTTCCGCAGGGCGTTCCCGGAAAGGGAAAGCTTCGGTCGTCCGCGAATCCTGTTTCGCTTCCAAATCCGCAACGATCTCGTTTCGCGCCACGTTCGGAGGAGCCTGTGTACTCGACCGGGAAACGATCCGAGGCGTGTTCTCAATCGGGGAATGACGCGTTGCTTCGTTTTCCATTTGCTTGTCAAAAACGGATTTGCGCATCTCCTGGAGTTTATTAAAGAAATTCTCCTCCTGCCCTGCGGAATCAAAGCTCTGGTTGGTTTCCTGGGCCATTTCGAGGTTCATTCCTCCTTGTCCCGCTGTCCGGGCCGAACTTGACGAGCTCGACGCTTGCTGGGGAATCGTAGCCGGAGTGATTGTTGTCGTCCGGGAAGAAGCGACCGCCGGAGGCGTTGCCGACCGCTGCTCCGAGATGGAACGTTCGGCTCGGGCCGGTTCCGTTCTTGCCGGAGGTGCCTTGGCCGTTTCAGGCTCGTTTTCGGCTTCGCGGATATCTGTGGTACGAACCGGTTTCGGAGGCCGGGTCGGAATCGACGTCGGCGAAATGGGAGCCTGTGCTTCCGGGGCCGCCTGCGACCTCGGACGGGAAGTGGGCTCTTCGTTCCAATCGTCCTCTTCGTCGTCCCGCAGAAAATTGCTGAACGTTCTGCGAACCCGCTCGGCGAAGGTGGGTTTCTTCTCCGGTACGGCCGTTTGTCCGCGATACAATGGGTCTTCTACATGGATCGACAAAACCGTAGAGCCGTTTTCCCGTATCCGGGCGTCCGTTTGGGCTCCGACGGGTTCCACAAAGGTCAAGAGGCCAAAAAGGGCGATGATAGACAGTATTTTTCGAATAAAGGGGGTCATGGTTTCCTCTACCGATCTTGGTATGTCCGGGGGTCGGTCAAGCATCCGATCGCTTGGCGACATCGGTTCCAATGGTGAATGACGAGCAATCTTTCACGCCGTCATTCCTGAAATGCGGAATGTACGGAATGTAAGGGTTTCATCCGATAGTATCGGCCATGCGGGGCGAGACGGTTTAGCCGACCTTACTGTTTTGGAGAAATAAGCCGATTTTAACGAAAAACAGGAACATGCCGATTCTGCCAAATGTTCGTATTTTCACCAAACGGCTCAATATTGCATTTAGGCCATTTTCACGAAATTGTCCAAAAGACGCAAACCGGCTTTTCCTGACTTTTCCGGATGAAATTGCGTGGCAAGAATATTCTCGTGAGAAAGAATCGACGCAAAACCGACCCCGGCATATTCCGTTCGGGCTAATGCATACTTTTCGTCCTGCGGAACAGGATAATAGCTATGGACGAAATAAAAGTCGGTTCCTGACGTAAGCCCATTAAAGAAAGCATGTTGCGAATCGCCTGGCCGCCACTGGACGCCGTTCCAGCCGATTTGGGGAACTTTATCCCAAGGATTTTCCGGCCGAAATCGGACCACGCGGCCGGGAATGAAGCCGAGCATATCGGTCCCGCCGTCTTCCTCGGAGAAATCGAGCAGAACCTGCATGCCGACGCAGATTCCCAAGAGCGGCGTACCCCGCCGGACGGCGTCCCGCAGGGCTTGGTCAAGGCCCAACGCTCGAAGCGTGTTCATGGCCGAACCGGCCGCCCCGACGCCTGGAAAGATCACGCGATCCGCCTTGGTGACCACCTGGGGGTCCGAAGTGATCGTGCCGTCGATTCCTAAGCTTTCCAGGGCCAACCGCACGCTGGTCAGATTTCCCGCCTTATAATCAACAATCGCAAGCATGGCAATGATTTTCCAGACACCTCCGCTTCGCCCGGCACTTTGGACACCGGCCCCCATAAACACCGACCCC
>JBEBTM010000033.1:0-17324 GCA_040393745.1 Thermogutta terrifontis
GGAAGCACGATGCAGTTGGAAATCGTGTCATACTCAACCTTCAACTCGCAGCGCTGACCCGGTCGGAATCGCCAGTTGACATAATGTCGATGCGTGTCGCAAGCGTGGCCCGGTTCGCCGGTTTTCCAGGGGTGCTGATGTGAATGGTTCGCATCCTGGACGAAAACCTTGTTCGGCAATTCCACGTAGAATCGCAGCGCCCGGGATAGGGGGTCCACTCGGGTATCGATATAACGAATCTGCAAATCGTCGACCCGCTCGCCGTCGAAGAGAGCCGTGACCCGGCAATGTTCCATCAGGGCCGTGGCCAAAACGTTTTCGTCCGCCGCGCCGGCCCGGCCTTCGATGTACAGCAGGGAAAGATCGACTAGTTGGCACAAGGAAGCGCCCATTTCGACGAGTTGGCCTTTTTCGACGAACAGCTCTTCCATTTGGATGACACCCTTGGCGGCATCCGGGGCCGCGATCCGGTTTTCGCCGTCCTCAAGTTCAGGCACGTGGATCGTGATGGTTCGGACAAGAGCGCGTTTTTCCTCGATGGTTTCCCGGATGTCTTTTTCCGAAATGCCGTGGAGGAGCAGAATACTGCGCTGCGTTTCGATTTGGGCGTCGATTTCCGTTTTCAGGATTTCGTTTTCCCTTTTGGCCTGGGGGGCGAGTTCGGAACCGATCGTGGCGAGCCGGTCGCGTTCCCGTTGGATCGCTTCCCGCCTTTGGGACAGGGCGATCAGTTCGGTCTGGCAGCGGATGAGTTCTTCGTGGGTCAGCGCGATTTCGAAGAGCGGCTGGCCCGGTTCGACGACCATGCCCGGTTCGACATGGACTTTTCGAACGGTCCCGGTAAAGGGGGCGGGCACGCGGAAGGCGGACCGGCCGGGCCGGCCCGTGAGAATGGCGGGGAAAGAAATCGTTTTATCGTACGATGACAGCGCGGCCGTGCCGATGGTTTCCCCCGTGATACCGAGGTTGCGCAGCGCCTGGTCGCTCAGGGCCAGGGCGTGGAGTTCTTCGGCAATGGAAGCCGCCTCGGCCACGGCGCCCGGCGATGACGCGACGGCCGAAAAGAATCGAACGGGTGACGATTGCGGAGCAAAACGGTCGAGCAGGGCCAAGAGCACGACAACGAACCCGGCAAAGGCTGCGAGGGTGAGAATTCCTTGAAACGTTTTTTTCATGGCGTAACTTCTTTTCTGTTCGGTTTCCTGCGAGAATGTGTCGCACCCGCTTTTTTCATCCACCTTTCGTCGTCTGAAAATCATCCGTCCAAAAACTCGTCGAACGGTCGGGCCAGGGCCTTGAATCGGGCCGTGGGCATGGCATAGGTTTTCCACCGGGGCGACAGTATCCTGGCTTCGGACAGGTAATCGGTCAAGGTGATTCCGACGAATCCGTACAACCGGCGGCGGTGTGAAAAAACCTGCTCCGCCGGGACCGGGGACCGGCGGCCGCAAATCTCGTACGCGAACACGAACAACCCCTCGAAACGTTCGCCGAAGACGCGTTCCCAACGACGGATGCCGACCAGATCATCCCGGGTCGACCAGTGTTTCCAATAGCCGCCTTGGGAGCCGCCGGGAAATCGCCGGCCTTTCACATCGATTAGCCAGGACGTTCCGCCGGGCCGGGAGAGCACGAAATCAAGGCTCTTGATCGACGAGCCGTCTTCAAGCCGACTCCGCTGACGCTCCTGGACCGCCAGAAAGGGAATCCCCCGGTTCTGTAAAAAAGCCCGAAAGGCGACTTCGTAATGATTCCAGGTTAACATGTCGATCTCCAAAGCGAGTGATCGCAAACGAAAGCGGCGCACCAATCATTGGTCGCCATCTCCCAAGGTTCGTTTGACCGAATCGATCAACACATCGATGGGGAAAGGTTTGCGGATGTAATCGTCCACGCCCAGGCTTTCGGCATAGGCTTTGTGCCGCTCGCCTTCGTTGGCCGTGATCATGATGACCCGGACCGGATAAGGGTTCGTCTGGCGGAGCATTTCCAAGACCAGAAAGCCGCTCCGTTTGGGCATCATCATATCCAAAATGATCAAGTCCGGCTTTTCCTGCTCCGCCAAGGCCAGGCCGTGATTGCCGTCATGGCAGGTCACGACTTCGTATCCGTTGGCTTCCAAGGCAATTTGAACCGATTCGGCTATTTCTCGTTCGTCGTCGACGATCAGGATTTTCTTTTTCATCATAAACGAATATTACCTGCGAAATAAAGACACGGCGCCATCAAGAAAAATGTCCGTTTGGTCAGTGCGGTGTCAAAGTAAAATACATTATCCCTAACGCGGTTCGGAGCACGAAGCGACCGTGAATGCAAACAGGTTGAACGTTGAAGTTTCGTGCGCTGAAAACGGCAGCCCAACCGGTGATCCGTCATTGGTCGCCGGGAACCACCCCGAGCGGTTGCAGTTCGGAGGCGGGTGGAATAACCGTTTCCCGCTCCGTCACGGTTTTTTCCGCGTTCTTTTCAACGCTCGGTTTTTCGTAACGGAACCAATGGCCCCGGAGCCAGTCGACCAGGGTTTCGATTTCCTGCAGCGTCATTACGGCGTCTTCCTTGTTCGGGTGGAACAGCGGCATGCCGTCGTTGCCCTTTGTGGTGCCGGTGGCGGGGCCGTAAAAGCGGCTCGATTCCGGGTTGGCGATGATGCCGATCATCCAGTCCCGGGACATGTATCCGCGCAGGTCCGGTGCCTGGATGGCCGGTTTGGCGTCGGCAACGTAAGTCTGGTGACATTGGGTGCAACTGAATTCCGAGAACAGGTTGACTTGCTCCGTTGTGAGCCCCTCGACTTCGCCGCCTGCCAAGTGGCGCGGGCCGTCCAGCTTCGCTTCCGCTTCCAGCAGGCCGATCAGTTCTTCGAGCAGGGGCTCGTAGTCTTCGTCTTCGAGGATGTCTTTCAAGTCGCCGCGGAGATAGCCGTCCATCGAGCCTTTTTCCCGCAATTGGGCGTTGGCGAATTTCGTGTTGCCGAAATAATCGGAGCTCCGAAGCCGCTTGAGCTCGAAGAAGCCGCTGATCCAGCGTTTGCGGATCGGGTTATACAGATTCGGCGCCTTGATCGTTTCGCAGGGAATCGACGCGAAATCCGGGTGCAACTCGTCGCCTTCCAGCGGCTGGAACGGGTGGCAGACGATGCAGTGCCGTTCGTAAAGCGCCGGACCGGCTAAATAGGGATCCCGGGCCAAAAGCGTCAGGGCGCCCGTCGATGGAATGCCTTCCGGGGCGAAACAGAGTTCAATGGCCCGGTCGGCGAGTTTTTGCTCCCGGGCGTAATCTTTCCGGAAGGATTCCATTTCGGGGTCCCGGAAATCATGGTGGTACGACGCATAAGTCAAATACACCACGGCTCCGAAGATAAGCGCCACGGCCAGCAGATTGAAATAATGTCCGATTTTGAGTCGCCCGATCAGGGGAATCAGGAAGGCATAGAACATTAGGCAACCGGTCACGACGAAGACGGGAATAAATTTTTTGTCGCCTTCAAAAACTTCTTTTCCGTTCGCATTTTTAATGTTGCAGAAATGATACAGGGCTCGAAACGACCATTCCGGCCGGGCCGAGTCGTAAAAATTGCCCGGGTCGGCGGGGGAACCCAGTCCCGCGCCCAACGAGGCATTCGGAAAGTTGTCATTGACCTTGGCCCAGCCGAGCCGGGCAATCACCGGCTTTTGACAGGCAAGGCCCAAGACGATGAACATGGTCAGTAGGCAGGCCAGGGAGACTTTGAGAACTTCACTGGACCAGAAAGGCACGCGGGCCGGACAAGTGTTTTCTTCCCCGGTTTCCTCGGGGTCTTCCGTTTTCTCACAGGCCGAGATACCGGCCCGGTGATCGAAGAATCGCCAGAGAATGGCCAGCACGAAAAAACCGCCGCCGAAAACCAGGATGTGGAGCACAAGGAAGCGGGGGAGCGTGAGCGTGCCGAATTCGGGTCCGCCGGCGACCATTTTGAACAAACTCTCGCCGACGAAGGGAATCATCTGCAAAAAGCGGACCCGAACCAACGTGGCTGAAAAGCCGGAGAGGGTCCAGGTGAGCAAGTCGCCCGTCAGGCTGGAGGCGAGTGAGAACAGAAAGAGGACGAAAGCCGTCCAGAAGACGAATTCCCGGGGAGCCCGGTATGCGCCCCGGAAAAGAAGCGTGAGCAGGTAAATCGCCAAAAGGGCCGTCAAAAGCTGGGCGGAATAATGGTGAATTCCCCGGAGCATCCAGCCGCCGGGCAGGACGAACTGGAGGAAGAACAGGCTTTCCCAAGCCGACTGGGCGCTCGGACTGTAGTGAGCCCAGAGGAAGACACCCGTGATTGCCTGGAGCAGGAAGGCGAAGAGGATCATCGTGGGCAGGAACCGACAAACGCAGCGGCACGAAGGAACGGTCCATCGGCGTATCCGCCCGCAAATGGCGGGAATCCCGGTCCGGTCATTGAGCCATTGGAGAAAGGTCTCTTTCATCTTGGGTTCTCTTTCGGTGTGTCTGTCGAAAGGCGGGAGGCACGAAAAGAACGCGCACCCTCACGGAAAATCGGCAACTCTCAGCGGTCCCATTTTCCCACGGACGGGTCGGAAAGTCAAGCCCGCTGAACCAGTTTGGCACGGGAATTGCAGACCGGAATGTCGAGGCGGGGTTCCACCGGGTTGACGGGAATGCTAAACCAAATCCACCATTAGGCGATACAGCTAACTCCAGGCGAAAAGTATGGCCCCGACGACCGGGACGTTAGCTCACCATGTGGCGATGTAATGCTCCGCATGGGGCAATGTTTCGGGGTAATCGCTCCGATTATGCGAGCCCCGGGTTTCCCTGCGTTTCAGAGCCCCTTCGAGCAGGATTTGGGCCACCGTCAGCATGTTCTGGATTTCCCACCCTTCGGCCGACTGAAACTGCTGCGCGTCGATGTAACCGGACCAATGCATCGTGTCTTCCAGAGCGTCGAAAAGACCATTCTCATGGCGAACCACCCCGGCGTTGCGCCACAGCAGGCTTTTCAGGGCGTTGCGAATATCGTCAAGATCGATCAGCGACGGCAACACGGCGTCCAGCGGCGGCAGCGGCTTACATTCCATGGCCTCGACCTGGTAGTCATTGGTCATCATTTTGGCGATTTTCGACGCCCCCCGACCGGCCGATTCACCGTAAACCAGGCCTTCCAGGTCGACGACCACGCCGCCCATGGAATAATGGGCGCCCGGGCGGACGGGAATGCGGTCCTTGGCAATGTCGATGCCGAACTGTTTGCAGGTTGCCGCGATGCCCGGAAAGCGAGCTCGCACCCAGTCGGCCGGTTTGTGCGTCAGGTCGAGGTACACGTTTGCCGAATTCGTTTTAACCATCTGCTGTACGATGCTCCGGCTTACCACGTCGCGCGGGGCCAGTTCGCCTCGTTCATCGTAATCCTGCATGAAACGGTAGCCCTTTCGGTCGACGAGTCGGGCTCCTTCGCCTCGCATCGCTTCGGAAATCAGGCTCCGGCTGCTCCCGGCGATGTAGAGTACCGTGGGGTGAAACTGGACGAATTCCATGTCTCGAATAGCCGCTCCGGCGCGGTACGCCATGGCGATTCCATCACCCGTGGCCACTTCGGGATTTGTCGTTTCCCGGTAAAGCTGGCCGATGCCGCCGCTGGCCAGGATGGTTTGCTTGGCCCAGACGAGCTCCTTTTCATGGCGTTTTTTCCAATAGACGATGGCGCCCCGGCAGAGATCGCCCGTGGTCAACAGGTCCAGAGCGAAGGTGTTTTCCCAGATGCGAATATTGGGCCGTCGCTTGGCTTCCTCGATGATCGAACGCATGACTTCCCGGCCCGTGGAATCGCCGTTGGCGTGCAAAATTCGATCGCTACGATGCCCGCCTTCCCGGCCGAGCAGGATTTCCCCTTCCGGCGTTTTATCGAAGCGGGTCCCGATGTCGATGAGCTTGCGAATTTCTTCCGGCCCGTGGCGAACGACGTGCTCGACGACTTGCCGGTCGCAAAGCTCGCCGCCGGCGACCAGGGTGTCTTCGATGTGTTCCTCGGCGGTATCGGTCTTGGCCCACACGGAAGCGATACCTCCTTGGGCGTTCATGCTGTTTGAATTTTCGAGCCCGTCCTTACAAATGACGAGAACCTGGAGCGACGGGTCCACGGCCAAAGCGGCCCGGAAACCGGCCAAACCGCCGCCGATAATGAGCACATCGGTAAAAAAATGAGGATGCCTTTTCGGATGAAAAGGAACGAGATAACGTAACATCGAATGATAGCGTAAGTTGGAAGGACTTCGAACGACCGCTCCGCAAAGGAACCCACCGTGTGTTTATAGCCTGCCGGGTCGACCGTGTCAAGAATTTAACGGTCAATACCCGTTTGAGCAGAGGCTTAGAAACGGTAAAATGCTAAATTCCGCATTATTTCGTCATCCCTGTCCGTGCGGAAATGACGAAGTCATTGTTTTACCGTTACTTAATCACGTT
Source organism: Thermogutta terrifontis (assembly GCA_040393745.1). Lineage (GTDB taxonomy): Bacteria > Planctomycetota > Planctomycetia > Pirellulales > Thermoguttaceae > WRKP01. The sequence goes on from JBEBTM010000033.1 coordinate 6,451, forward strand.
TCCATTGTCGACGGTTGTTTTCTTTCGGCGGCGAGATCGTTGCTTTGAGCAAATGTACGGAATCGTCTCCCAACAGGCGATTGATCCTGTCGCGCATTTCACTGTTCATCGAAACGCCCATCTTCGAACCTCGCAGAAATGCCGTGGCGCCGTTTTCCAATTTGACCGTGATTTCCAGCGAACCTCGGCCCGGATAACCACGAAGGATTTCGTACAACGTCTTGATTTTTTCGACCGAATGCCGTTTTTCATCGAGTGAAATAAGCATGCCTCGGGTGAACCGTTCAGGCGCATCCTCAAGGGTGAGAACTTCGTTCACGATCAGGTTTCCGTCATTCTTTTCCGCTGCGACTTCCCCGGATTCTTCGGAGTCGCCGCCGTCCTGGGCCCGACTGCGGTCGATGCGACCCACGATGAAGATAATCGCATCGCTCTTGAGATTCCGGGAGTAAAGCGAGTACGCTTCGGGCCAGATCGTCGACCGGATCGATCCCGTGGCGTCTTCCAATGTGAAATTGGCATACGGGCGCGGCTCGCCTTTCTTGGTCGTGCGCACGCCGTACTCGACGACCATGCCGGCCATGATGACCTGGGCCCGGTCGGGAAGCCCCACGGCCGTGGCGCAGTCGTGAGTCCGGAATTGCGAGAAAACGGGTTCCAGTTCCTTGAGCGGGTGCGCCGAAATATAATAACCGAGAGCTTCTTTTTCGTACGTCGCCTTTTCCCTGTCGCTCCACTCGGGAATGTCGGGTAAACCGGCCAGGGCGGGCATGTTGTTCGCCGCGGGTTCCGGCTGGTCGTCTTCGAACAGGGAAAACAGGCTCTTTTGCCCCTTGGCTAAATCCTGTTTCGCGGCGAACCCCGCCTTCCAGGCTTGGTCGAGCGTTTGCAGAAGTTGTGATCGGTACGCGCCCAGGGAATCGAACGCGCCCGCCTTGATCAAGGTTTCCACCGTGGCTCGGGGACACGCCCTTCCGTCGATGCGTTCACAGAAATCGTACAGGTCTTTGTAGGGACCGGTTTCCTCCCGGGCTTGGACGATTTTATCCGCCGCCCACAGGCCGCAACCTTTGATGGCCGTGAGCGCGAAGGCGATCCGGTCGCCTTCCAGGGGCGTAAAAAGCTGCGTGGACGTGTTGATGTCCGGATTGAGCACTTCGATCCCCATCCGCTGGCTGTCTTCGATGTGGTAGACGACGTCGTCCTTTTTCGTGAAATTACGTTTCGAAATGTCGCCGTTGAGCAGCGCGGCCATGTACTCGACCGTGTAATGCGTTTTCAGGTACGCCGTCATGTAGGCGACCAAGGCGTACGCGGTCGAGTGCGATTTATTGAAACCGTAACCGGCGAACTTGATGATCAGGTCGAAAATGTCCTCGGCTTGCTTCTTTTCCAAGCCGTTTTCGCAGGCCCCTTCGATGAACTGGAGCCGGGACTTGCCGATCTTGTCCTCCTTCTTTTTGCTGATCGCCTTGATGATCGTGTACGCTTCGCCCAAGGGGGTTTTCCCGAGTTTGTTCAGGATGCGCATGATCTGTTCCTGGTAGACCATCACGCCGTTGGTTTCCGCGAGGACTTCCTCCATCACGGGATGGACGTATTCCGCCTTGATTTCACCGTGCTTGACCTTGACGTATTGGTCGACCATGCCGCCTTCGAGCGGGCCGGGTCGGTATAGCGCGAGCGTGGCGATAATGTCGCGAAAATTATCCGGTTTCATCCGGGACAGCAATTCCCGCATTCCCGCGCTTTCCAGTTGGAAGACGCCCATCGTTTCGCCCCGGCAGAGAAGCTGGAATGTTTCGTGGTCATCCAACGGGAAGCGGTAGGGGTTGATGATTTCACCCCGTGTTTTTTGCACGAATTCAATCGCCTGGGCCAGGATCGAAAGGTTTCGGAGTCCCAGGAAATCCATCTTGAGCAAACCGGCCGCCTCCACGTCGCCCATTTGCCACTGTGTGACGATGCCTTCACCGCCTTTTTCTTCCCGTTTCAGAGGCAAATACGTCGTCAACGGCTTGTCGGCGATCACGACCGCGCAGGCGTGCGTGCTCACCCCCCGGACCAATCCTTCGAGTTGCCGGGCGTAATCGATCAATTCGGTCACGTCACGCTCGGTTTCGTAACGCTTTTTCAGTTCCTCGTTTTCCCCCAACGCCTTCGCGATCGTCATCTTGGGCACGTTCGGGATCAGCTTCGTGATGTTGTTCACCTCGGGAATCGGTACGTTGAGGACCCGGCCCACGTCCTTGATCGAGTTCTTCGCGGCCATGGTCATGAATGTCCCGATTTGCGCGACGTTGTCTTCGCCATAGGTTTCCTTGACGTAATCGAGGATCTCGCTCCGACGATCCTGGTCGAAGTCGATGTCGATATCCGGCGCTTCGACGCGGTTTTCGTCCAAAAACCGTTCGAAGAGCAAATCGAATTCCAGCGGGCAAACATGCGACATGCCCAGCGCGTAACAGACCAGCGCGCCCACGCCGCTGCCGCGCGCGGTGCGATGGATGCCCCGCTCTTCGGCCACGCGTACGAAATCCCAGACGATGAGAAAATAATTCGGAAAACCCAGCTTGGAAATGACTGAGAGTTCGCGATCCAACCGGGCGAGAACCTCCTCGGAGAATTCGCCGTCTTTATAACGTTTCGGATTGTCCGCGTAACGGTTTCGCAACCCTTCAAGGCAGAGCTTGCGGAGGTAATCGTCCGAGCTGAGACCGTCCGGCGGATGAAACACGGGAAAAAACCGCTTGCCGATTTCCAATTCGCAGTTAATCCGCTCGGCAATTTCCACGCTCCGGCGAATGGCGTCTTCCTGGCCCGGCATGGCTTGGAGCATTTCCCGGGCGCTGCGGAGATAAAACTGGTCGCTGTCCATGCGCATCCGTTTTTCGTCGACGCGCAGTTTTTTCGTGTTCACGCAGAGTAGGATGTCCTGGGATTCCCAATCTTTTTGGTGAACATAATGAACGTCATTGGTTGCCACGGTAGGGATGCCCAGTTCGGCCGCGACTTTCAGCGTGCCTTCCATGACGATTTTCTGGATTTCGAGACCGTTATCCTGGAGTTCAAGATAATAGCGGTCCCCGAACAAACCGCGGTACCAATTCGCCGTATCCAGCGCTTTGGCGAGACCGCCGTTTTCGGCGCCGAGAATGGACCGGGACAATTCGCTCGACGCACAGCCGCTCAGGCAGATCAGGCCCTCGTGGTGTAATTCGAGCAACTCTTTGTCAATCCGCGGTTTACGGTACATGCCTTCAAGATACGCCTTCGACGACAGCTCAAGAAGATTGCGGTAACCCGCCGCATTCATTGCCAGCAACGTGAGGTGGAAGGTTTCGTTCTCGAGTCCGGCGGTCCTGTTTGTCCGGTGACCCGAAGCAATATACGCCTCGAAGCCAATGATAGGTTTCACGCCGATGTCCAGGGCTTTCGTGTAAAACTCCAGTGCGCCGAAGAGGTTACCGTGATCCGTCAGCGCCAACGCGGGCATTTCGAGATCCTTGGCGCGCTTGAGCAAATCGGAAATCCGCCCGGCCCCGTCCAAGAGAGAATAATGACTGTGACAGTGAAGATGCACAAAAGAAAGGTCCATTCGCCATACTCCGGGTATTTCTATGATTGGTCAACCGTTTGCGTTTTAGTCGCCCCAGTGGGTTGCAATTATACCAGTTATTCAGGACTCGTCACGCGAATTTTTCGGGGTATTTTCCATGAGGGAACGGGGCAAGTGGGCCGGAGAACCGACTTAGTTTGGAAATTGGCGGAAAAATCTGCATATTTTCCCTATTCTTTTTAATGAGAAATATCAAAACAACCGATACAGACGGTATCAAACTACGTTTTCTGACAGGCTACTTAAGACCAGACTCTCTAAATCCCCTATGTCTTACGGTTTGTATATTTCCGCAGAAGGTGCCAAATCCCAAGAACTCAAGCTCCAGGCGATTGCGAACAACATTGCGAATCTGGAAACGCCCGGTTTCAAGCGGGAATTGGCCCTGCAAATGGCCCGGCACACCGAATCGGTCGCGCTGGGGGAAATCGGATTCGATACCGGCCTGATCACCGACATCGGCGGCGGCGTTACTACGATCGGTACGCACACGGAGTTTAAGCAAGGCCCAATCAAAGCCACGGAAATCGCATCCGACTTGGCCATTCAGGGCGACGGTTGGTTTCGGGTCCGCGACATGAGCAACGAGGAGGAATTCCTCACCCGGACTGGGAATTTTCAGGTCGACCGCAATGGAACCTTTGTTACCGAATGGGGCCGGAGCCGATTCCAACTGCTCGACACCGAAGGCGAACCGATCACGATTCCCGACATGGACGTGAACCAGAACCGCTGGCACATCACCGACGACGGCGTGGTCGAAGTGGCCGGACTGGGCCGCCTCCAACAGATCGGACTTATCCAACCGGAGAATATGAAGGAAATGGTCAAAACCGGAGAAAACGTGTATCGGCTTGAAGGTGAAGGATTTTACCGGGATCTGGAAGGTGCCGAGCGACCTCGAATCCGGTCGGGACACCTGGAGATGTCCGCGACGAATCCTTCCGAGGAGATGATCGAAATGATCGTCACGTCCCGGGCCATTGAAATGAATGTGAAAATGATGCACACGCAAGACGAAGCCACCTCGGGCCTGCTCAGTCGTGTTCTTCGAGTCAACTAAACGCATTGAACCCTTTCACTGAAAAGAAACATGCCACTTCAAACGATATACTCCTCGGGCACCGGGATGTTGGGAATGGAAAAGAAGCTCAACACGGTCGCGAACAATCTCTCGAACATGGAAACCACGGCGTACAAAAAGCAACGCTGTAACTTCGAGGATTTGTACTACCACAACCTCCGCTATCCCGGCTCGCAGGATTTGAACGGCGAATTCACGGCCACGGGCATCGCCATCGGTGTGGGGACCCGCGTAACGAGCGTACAGTCGGTCTTCACCGAAGGTTCGCTCACCGAAACGGAGCGCACCTTGGATGTCGCGATCGCCGGCGAAGGATTTTTTCAGGTCCGGGACCCTTTTACGAACGAAATATTCTATACCCGGGCCGGCAATTTCAACGTCAACGAAGCAGGCAACCTGGTCGTCGGCAGCGCCCACACGGGCCGGACCGTCGAGCCCATGCTCACGATTCCCGAAGACGCCACCTACGTCCAGATCAATCCCGACGGCGGCGTCTGGATCGTCCAGCCGCCTACCGTGGAACTTCAGGAAATCGGCCAGTTCGAACTCGCGACTTTCATCAATCCCGAAGGCCTGCTCCGGATGGGTGAGAATTTGTACCAGGAAACCGAAGCCTCGGGCGGGCCCACCACGGATCGGCCCGGCTTGAACGGCATGGGACAGTTGAAACAAAAATATCTCGAAATGTCGAACGTATCCCCCGTGGTCGAACTGATCGACATGATCACTTCCCAGCGGGCCTATGAACTCAACAGCAAGTCGACGCAAACGGGCGACCAGATGCTCCAAACGGTCATTGGTATCAAGAGATAGAAGTAGAACAATAGAATCTTACGAGGATGCCATGTCGAAAAAGCAACTAATCAAATCCATTCTCCATTCTCCATTCTCCACTTTCCATTCGGTCGCCGCCGTCGTGATCGCGTTTTTTTTGCTCTTCAGCTCCAACGCGGCCGCGGCGGAAATCCGGATTCGCTCGGAAACGGTCCGCTGCACCCGGGATCTCGTTACGCTCGGCGACGTTGCCTCGGTGCTGCCCGTGAACGGCGACGATGGGGAGGCCCTGAGGCAGACGATCCTGTTCACCGCGCCTGCGGCAGGTGAAAGCCGGCAAATCGACGCCACGGAACTCCGCACGATCTTGTCCCGGCTCGGCATCGGTTCGACCCGGCACACCGTCACCGGCGCCCGGCGAATCAAACTCGTCGGTGAAGAATCCTTCCTCAGCGGATCGGCCCGGCAGGAAGAAATCGCTCCCGCCTCTTATCGTGGAGAAAACGCACCCGCGATTCCGGCTCCCGCTTATTCCCGCCCGGCGACCGGTTCGGCGCGATCCTTGCCGCCTGTTACGAAAAATATGGAAAACGATCCGCTCACGCCGCAATTCCTCCGAATTCTTGAAACGCAATTGAACAAGGCCCTGGCGACGTACCTGGATCGTTGCATGACAAGCGACCCGGCCAAACCGGCGTCGCACCCATGGAAAATCCGCTTCACGCTCACCCGCGATCAGGCCATGACGCTGGCCACGAGCGGCCAGATCCGCGATATCACCGGTGCCGTCGAACCGCTCACGGGGCCCCAGCATTTCCTGATCGTCATGAACGCCGTGGACCCCGCCACACAAACGCCGGTCATCGTCGGGCTCGATGCCGAAGTCGTCCTGCCGCGACAGGTCGTCATGCTCCGCCGGTCGCTGCCCAAGGGCTACATTGTCGGCGAAGACGACGTCACGCTCCGGCCCGTCGAGGATCTAAAGTCGGAAAACTATTATGTCGACCTGAAAGACGTGATCGGACAGGAAACGATCAAAGCGGTCGAGGAACTGGAAATCGTCACACCCGGCATGCTCAAAAGGCCCCTGATGGTTCGCAAAGGAGAAATTGTTACGGTAACGTCGCGATTCGGGGCGAGTTTCATCAAGCGTCAGGGCACCGCCCTGCAGGACGGCAGCGAAGGCGATACGATTTCCATCGAACCCGTCCGAGTGGAGCCGACGAGCTTGAACCGCCGCGAACGCCCTAAGGCGTTGCCCTCGTTTTTGGCCCGGATTTCAGGCCCCCGGGCCGTGGAAGTCGATTCCACGCCGATGCAAATTCATTGACCGTTTTCTCGTTTTATTTCGCAACGAAAAAGAAAAACCACCTCGGAGTTTATTCCATGTCGAACCGAATCCTGATCATCGCGACCTTGGCCCTTTCGAGTCTTCTGGCCGCTTCAAACGTCCGGGCTCAGTCCGGCGGTCTCAACGGCACGCCCAGCTTGCAGCATGCGAGCGGCCGAACGATGAAGATGTCCGAAGTCTCTCCCCTGTACCGACCCGCTCCCCGGCAGAGAGTTTACCAGCCGCAGGATATCGTGTACGTCAACGTTAAGACCGATTGGGGCTATACCACCTCGGCCAATTTGCAGCAGAAGAAGAAAGTCGAGTCCGAAGCCCGGCTCACCTACTGGTTCAAACTGCCCAAACTGTTCGGCATGCCCGTCGCTTCGGATAAACCGCTGCCGGAAATCGGTGGTGAAATCGACAGTAAACGACAGAACAATGGCCAACTCCAACGCAAGGAAGCCTTGAATTTCAAAGTCGCCTGCCGGGTTACCTCCATCGAGGAAAACGGCAATCTCGTCCTTGAAGGCACGCATAAAATCCGGGTCGACGAAGAGATCAAGATCATTTTCGTCGGTGGAACGGTCCGACCTGAAGACCTTGTCGGCAACACGATCGAGTCGAACATGGTCGCCGACCTGGCTATCGAAAATTACACCGGCGGCATCGTCCCCGATACCGTCCGGCGTCCTTGGGGACAAAAAATGTTCGATCAATGGAAACCGTTTTAGTCGTGACAAACCACCGATGAATATTGACCGCCTACGGAAGCGACGTTTCTTCTTACTCCCGACTGATCTTATGAAATATTCGCACATAATCATTGTCCTTGCTTTACTCGCATCGACCCCGGTTTCGGCGGCGACTTATCTCGTTGAAAACGTCGCCCGGATCAAGGGGCAGGAATCGACGACCATCAGCGGCTGGGGCATCGTCAGCGGCCTTCCGGGCACCGGTGACGATCCGAAATCGTTCACGCCCGCGGCCGAAGCGAAGCTCCGGGCGCTCGAACTGGCCGGCATGCCCGGTGAGCCGGGAAAAGACAGGCTCCGGGCCGTATCCACGTCTCGAAATTCCGCATTGGTCAAAATTATTGTGCGAGTTCCGGCTACGGGCGCCCGGGAAGGAACCATGCTGGATTGCACGGTCACTTCGGAAGGCAACGCCAAGAGCCTCAAGGGCGGGTATCTTTCGACCAGTTTCCTGAACGGCCCGCTGCCGACCCCGATGGAAATTGCCGAACCGCTGGGTATGGCCGACGGGCAGCTTCGCATTGAAGACCCCGCCACGCCGACCACGGCGAAGATCAAAAAAGGTTGTCGCTTACTGGCCGATTTCAATCATCCGTACATTGAAAAAGGCGTGATGACGCTCGTGATTCATCCGCAGTTCACCCGGAGCCCGCTCATGGCCCGGTCACTGGCCCAATCGATCAACGACGCCATGTCGCACAAAGGCGCCGTGGCCAAGGCGGTCGGTTTGCATTACGTTATGGTCCGTGTACCCAGCGAGGAATTCGCCGACCCGATCCAGTATGTCGACCAGATCATGGAAATTCCCGTTACGCTTACCAGGGACATGATTCAGTGCGTGGTCATCAACGAACGGGAAGGCGTGATTACGATCGACGAAGGCGTGGAGGTGAGACCCTCGCTGATCACGACCCGGAATTTCATCGGCGAAATCCGGCCTCCCGTTCCGCCGGGCCAGCAGGAGATCAATCCGAACCTGTTCGTCGACCTTGATACGGAAACCAAACGTCGGCAAATGGAAGGCGAACAGATCGTGAACACGAAACTGAAAGCCCTGCAATCGGCCCTCGACGCCGTCCGGGGTACGCCCGAAGACATGATCGCGATCGTCAAAAACCTGCACGAACAGGGCGCGATCATCGGCGATGTGATTTTTGTCGAATAATCGTTACGACTGTTTTAAGTACGCGATCTCTCCCCACCCCCGTTATTTTCACTGCCATGTTACCCATCTCGACTTTATCCGGTTCGTCCGCCGCTTACGGCGCCCAGTCGGCGCTCACGCCTTCGCCGAAGCTGTCGCCGATTCTCAAACAAACCCTGGGCAGTGATACCGAGGACGTCTTCCAACGCCGCGACGGCAGTACGGCCACACGGAACGATTTCGTTGCGAAAATGAGTGGCAACGACATGACTTCCGAAGAAGCCTCGGCGAAAATCCGGGACCGAGCCGACCGGATTCGCCGGGATGCCGAGGAAAAAGCCGCGAAACCGAAGAAGGGAAAAACGGAAACCGACGAGGACAAGCAGGTTCGGGAGTTGCTCCACCAGTTCGTGGGTCAGGTGCTTTTCGGCCAGATGATCAAGTCGATGCGAGCCACGCAGGAGCAGAACCCCTATTTCCACGGCGGCCGGACCGAGGAGATTTTCCAGGGCCAACTTGACGAGGTACTGACCAAAGAGCTCACGAAATCCAGCGCAAGTTCACTCAGCGAGCCGATGTACAATCTTATGCGAGCCTCGAAACGCATCACGGATTAGGCTCGTATCAAACCGATCCCGAGCGTCGACACCCCAATCCCGCGTCGGCGATTGGGGTTGGGGGCGTCAACATCGTTTGCCTTAAAACTTCCGGGGCCGAATTTTGCCCTGCACCCGGCCCGGTAATCCCTGGATGCGGAGGAAACCCGTGGCGTCGTCTTGGTTGTACGCGCCGCCGCCTTCCATCGTGGCAATGCCTTCGTCGTACAGGCTGCTTTCACTGGATCGGCTCTGCACCATGATATTGCCTTTATAGAGGTTCAGGAGCACTTCGCCGGTTACCGGTTTTTGGGCTTCTTTGATGAACGCGAGCAGGGCGTCCATTTTGGCGTGATACCAGAAACCGTAATAGACCATCTCGGCCACTTCGGGGGCCAACCGGTCTCGTAGGTGGGTCAGGTCGCGGTCTAGCGTCAATTGTTCGACATAACGGTGGGCGTCGTACAGGATGGTCATGCCCGGCGATTCGTACACGCCGCGACTTTTCATGCCCACGAAGCGATTTTCGACCATGTCGATCAGTCCCACGCCGTTGCGACCGCCGATTTTATTGAGTTCCTTGATGATGCCCACGGCGTTCTTTTTTTTGCCGTTGACCGCGACGGGAATACCGCTTTGAAATGTGACCGTGACCTGTTCGACCTTGTCCGGGGCGTCCTGCGGACGGACACACATGCCGAAATCGACGCCATCGACGCCGCAAACATCGAGCTTTTCAAGCACGCCGGCTTCGTAACTGATGTGCAGGCAGTTTTCGTCGCTGCTGTACGGTTTGGCGATGGACGCCTTGACGGGAATCTTTTTCTTTGCGCAATAATTGATCATCGCGGTCCGACCCGGAAACGCCTTGCGGAATTTTGCGTCCCGCCACGGAGCGATGATTTCAATCTCCGGGTTGAGCGCCTCGGCGGCAAGCTGGAACCGGCACTGGTCGTTGCCCTTGCCCGTGGCACCGTGGGCGTAGGCCGTGGCACCGACTTCCCGGGCCACGTCAAGGCAGACTTTGGAAATGATCGGCCGGGCGATGGACGTACCGAGCAGGTACACGCCTTCGTATTTCGCCTGGAACTGGAGCACGGGAAAAGCGAAATCGCGACACATTTCATTTTGCACGTCGATAATTCGGGCCGAGGCCGCCCCGATGGCCTTGGCCTTGTCGAGAATCGCCTGTCGATCTTCGCACGGCTGACCCAGGTCGACGTACACCGCGTGAACGGCGTAACCCTGATCCATGAGCCAACCCAAAATAACCGAGGTGTCGAGACCTCCCGAATACGCCAAAACGCAACTTTTTTCCATGGTATGAACGAAGAAAGAAACTTGGATGAAAAAAACTCCGGAGGCTACACCCCCGGCTCAATCGGTCCATTATAGTCCATCGTGAGAAAGGAACAAGGGAAAGGCGATTCAACAAGTTAATAAACTGTGCGATTTGAATCTTCCCCAACTTTCAAACGATCGTTTCTTTCCCGGCGTGAGAGGAATCTCAGGACAAGGGCCACGGCGATCAGGGAGACGCCGATGAGGACAAAACGCCTGCGATTCCGGAAG
>JBEBTM010000034.1:0-17303 GCA_040393745.1 Thermogutta terrifontis
ATTGCCGGATGCTTGTGCAAGCTCCGCATAGCCCCGCTGCCGAGTATTCAGATCGCTGTGCAATAACAGGTCGGTCAGGCCGATCACACCGTTAAGCGGCGTTCGAATCTCGTGACTCATCGTTGCCAAAAACTGGCTCTTGACGACACTGGCTTCTTCCGCTTGCGTTTGCGCCAATTTCAGGGCTTCCACCGTTTGCAAGGTTTTCGTAATGTCCACAATCACCGCGATCACTGCGAGGACTTCCCCGCTCTCGTCCAGCACGGTGGCGATGTTCAAATCGACATTGATCAATTCGCCGTCTTTACGGAGAAGCCGGGTCTCGGTACGGTATTTCTCCCGTTGCCCCGAATAGATCTGGTTTTTCAAGGTCTCGAATGTTCGGGATTCTCTTACCTCCGGCGCGTACAACATCATGCCGTCCCGGCCAAGCAGATCGGCTTCCTCGTAACCCGTAATTTCAAGGAGGGCGTTATTGACGAAGGTAATATGCTGGGCCGGATCGGTGAAGAGGATCGGGACGTTGCTGTTCAGGAGGATCGCCTCCATCTTCAATTCGCTCCGCCGGAGTTCCAGCGTCCGTTCCTCGACGAGCGCTTCCAGTTCGTTTCGGTACTGTTCCAACGCCTGTTCGTCCGCTCTACGATCGGTAATGTCCCGAATGATCGTGACGGCGGCGATCACGTCGCCTTCTTCGGAAATGACCGGGTGGACGAAATGCTCGAACCAACGTCCGGGCAGGAGGTCGGTGCAGTCCGGTTGTTGATGGATGAACGTGACCGTCTCTTTATTTTTGAATACCCTGTTCACTTCGCAGTAAGGACAGGGCTTGTCGAATCCTGAGAGTTCGTAGCACTTCTTTCCGGTCACGGACGCTCCACGTCCCTGGATTTCCTCGAAGGCCGGATTGCATCGGATGATCGAAAAACCGGGATCGATGAGAAACACGCTGTCGCGGATGCTGGCGAAAAGATCGTTGACCAGCATGTCCTGGGATTTGATCGTGTTGGCATACTCGATGATCTGAGTGATATCGCGGAGGATTTCGAAGGCCCCGATCAATTCGCCGGTCGTGGGATTGAACAGCGGTACGGCATAGATCACGAGATGTTTGCCCACGGTGACGTCGAACCATCGGGCCGTCGCCGGTTTTTTCGTTCGATAGGTTTCCGCGACGGGACAGTTCACACACATCTCGCGCCGCCTGTGCAGTCGGCTGAAGCAAACGTGGCCTGCCAATGATCGGTCGTCGTTATACATCCGGTCGACGACGGCATTGGAACGCTGGATGACATAATCGCGATCAAGGAGCAGGATGCCATCTAGGGCACTGTTCAGGAGATTCGCCAGTTGTTCCTCGCGTTCCTGATGCACCTGCAGCAGGCGTTCCTGGTCGGCCAGGATGAAATCGTACCCGAACGCGCCGACTATTTCGCCCTGTTCGTTTCGGATCGGTTCGAAATGAACCTCGACCTGGGCATGATTGTTGACGACGATCGTCTTGCCTGACTTTCCTTGCAGGGCACGATGGTAGTAAGCGGTGAAACCGGGATCGAAATCGAATATTTCGTCGACCGTTTTTCCAAGGCACTCGTCGCGTGCAAACGGGACAAGTTCCAACAAGCGGCCTCCGATCAGTGAAATCCGGGCTTCGCGGTCGATCGCCAGTACGGACATACGATTGTTTTCCAAAAGTCGATCGATAAACTCACGGTCTCCCAACAGGTTTTGTGTGGAATAAAAGTGCATGATTCGAATTCCTTTCCTTGAACGTGAGGTATGGATAATTTGATCCGAGCGGATCGACCTTGACGAATTACCGTCTCACCGAATGACGACAATGTATTTTATCGAAATGGAATCGAACAAAAAATGAAAAAACCGGGAGAACCATCGCGAATCATTCACGATGGCCTCCACGGCATCGGACAAGGTATCGAAGGCATGCGCGCCCACGAACCCGCCCAATTTCATTTTTTCAATTTGAATTTGGCGACCTGCTCCTGCAGGTTCGACGCCATTCCGCTCATTTCGTTGGCGGCACTGGCCGATTCCTCGGCGGCAGCCGTGTTCTGCTGCGTCACCTGGTCGATCTGCTGGAGTCCGACCGTGATTTGCGCAACGCCCTGCGCCTGCTCGTTACTGGCCACGGCGATCCCCGCCACGAGATCAGTCGTCTGTTTGACCTGCTCGACGATCGTATTGAGCACTTCCGCCGTTCGGGAAGCGACCGCTCCGCCATTATCGATTTCCTGGCCGCTCTTGGAGATCAACTCCGTCGTTTCCTGCGCGGCTTTCGCGCTTCGGGCAGCTAAATTTCGAACCTCTTCGGCGACGACGGCAAACCCTTTACCGTGGACGCCGGCCCGGGCCGCTTCCACGGCGGCGTTGAGGGCGAGCAGATTCGTCTGGAACGCGATATCGTCGATCACCTTGATGACCCGCTGGATCTCGCCGGAATTCTGCGTGATGCGCCCCATCGCCGTGGTCATTTCCTGCATGGCTCCCTGGCCTTCCATCGCCGCCTTGGTCGCATGTTGCGCCAAGTCGCGGGCCTGACCGGCGCTCTCGGCATTGTTCTTCGTCTGGCTGCTGATTTCGCTCATCGAGGCCGTGATTTCCTCCAGCGAAGCCGCCGATTCCTGCGCCCCGCTGGAAAGCGTCAGCGAGGCGGACGAGACTTCCCCGGCGCCCGTCGCCACCTGTTTCACGTTATCATTGATTTCCGCGAGCGTCTGGTTGACCTGCGTGATCATTTTGGCAAGGTTCCGGTTCATGGAATCGACATCGCTTTTCTCCTTGATGTCGACGCGCCAATCGCCGCCGGCCAACGATTCGGCCATCGCTCCAATGTTCTTGTAATCGTTCAAAATGGCGTCCACCGATTTTGCCATGTCGCCGATTTCATCACCGCGATGCAAATCCTCGACCGGTATATCGAAGGAAATGTCGCCTTGTCGGGCGAGCAGGTTCAAGGCGCCGACCGCCTTGGCGATCCCGGATGTAATATTGCGGCTCAGGATAATGCTGACGGCGATTCCAAACAGCGTCGCAAGAACGGCCACCGTAAAGAGAATGGTGATCGTCCGGTTACTGGTCGAAGTAGCCTGGTCCCGGATTTCCGTCGTCCGGGTATCCAGGACTTTGACCATATCCGCCAGACACGAATCGATATCGGTCGTCAGCTGGTCGATTTCGAGATTCGTTGCGTCTTGATCGCGAACAAATTGAACCAGTTTGTCGAAATTGCTTCTCCAGTTATCCATCGTTTTATTGACATCGTCGACAAGCGCTTTGCGTTCCTCCGCGACGGACGAACGAATTTCTTTCAACCGGTCCCGGATGGCCGGGAGTCGTTCATCGAACAATTGCTTCACATACCCTCCGGCAACTTCCGGGTCTTTTTCCGCGACGAACATGTAAAAGAGCCGACGGGCAGCCTCGAAATTCGAGATACAGAACTCGGCATGCCCGATTTGAACCGAGCGAGTGACAGGCATCACCAAAACTCCTTCGACTTCTTTGGCTTCGGTTTTTTCTCCCAATGTTGTAAATTCGTCACGTAGCGATCGAAACGCTTCCATCAACGTTCTGGCATCAATAACGATCTGCTCGCCGGCCGTCCGGCGATCTCTTTCCAGCGAATACCATCTGTCGTCGGTCGTTTTATAGGTTTCATACACCTTCCTGAATCGAGCCAGATTTTCCTTGTTTTTGGCGGAAAGATTACCTTCGATTTCCCCGGTAACCTTTTCGATGTTTTGGTCGTGTTGGTGGCGTCTTTCAATGTATTCCAGCTTTCCGTAAATCGTACTGTCGCTGGAAGCGATTTGAGCCATCAGCGCTTCGCGGCGCATCGTCATGACGGCGGTCTGCAAATCCTCCGTTTCCAACGCTTCGTGCATGCTGTCAGCACTGGTCCCCAGGCCGATATAGCCGGTGACGGCAACGGCGACCAGCAGGACCAGGACAATGATAAAACCGACCATCAATTTGGTCCCGATTCTGAATTTGTTCAACATGGTAAGTTTCCCTTTTTCTAGTGGGTGAATCGAAAGTTGTACGTTATGTTAATTGTTCAAAACGGAATAACGGATTTGGGAGGCTGAATACCGTGAGTAATCAAGGAGGTAATTGGCACACATTTCGTAAGTTTTCATGGCAAGTGCGGCCGTTTTGAAAAAGGCCGGGTCGCCCGGAACGGCGATCAAGTAGTCCTGGGGAATCTTGAGATTCCGTAGCCATTCAGAGGTCAAACCCGGTGGCAGATCGAGGATCTTGTCGCTGATTTCCAAAGTCCATTCGTCCAGAAGTTTTTTGCGAATGGACATGATCAGGGCATGCCATCGGCCGGTATCTGTGCAGTCGGCATCGATACCGTGATTGATCGAACCGTAAAGTTCACGATGGGCCTTGACCGCCAACGTACGAAATATGTTCGCGTTCTCCAGGATTTCGGAAACGATGTTCCGTTCGATGCAATCCAAAACGGCCTGCATCGCAGCCTGGAGGTAGGCAGCCGGTTTGGGCGGAGGCACATCGTCCCGCAACAGTGCCACGCCAATTTCATGAATCGCCATGATTTGCTGTTCCCGCGTCAAGTTGTCGAAATGCCGGATACCCGTCGTCGGAGACGAAGCGTTCACGCAATGCGGTTTCAGTTCGGCTTGAAAAGTCGCGATTCCCGTGGCCAAAAGCGCTTTCAGGTTGCCGTCGATCGGGCTGGTCGTATGATGGGCTTTCCACATATAAAATTCCTTGATCAATGTTGAAACGGGATGGACGATACGAAACAATCAAGAACGTATTGCCGTCCCTTTCATGACGATTGAAGCTGGAATTTCGCGACCAACGCTTGCAGGCCGGACGCCATGCCGTTCATTTCCGACGAGGCGCTGGCACACTCCTCGGCGGCGGCGGTGTTCTGCTGCGTAACCGCGTCGATTTGCTGGAGCCCGATGGAAATTTGAGCGACTCCCTGTGCCTGCTCGTTCGTGGCGACCGCGATGTTGCCGATGAATTCGGTGGTCTGCTTGATCTGATCGACGATGGCGTTCAGGACTTCGGCGGTTTTGGCTGATACGGCGGCGCCCTGTTCGATCTCGCGACCGCTGGTCGAAATCAGGTCCGTCGTTTCCTGGGCGGCCTTCGCGCTTCGGGCGGCAAGATTCCTGACTTCCTCGGCGACGACCGCGAATCCTTTACCGTGAACGCCTGCCCGAGCCGCTTCGACGGCGGCGTTCAGGGCAAGCAGATTCGTCTGGAAGGCGATATCGTCGATCACCTTGATCACGCGCTGGATTTGCGTGGAATTTTTCGTGATCCGGTCCATGGCCTCGTTCATGTCCCGCATGGCTTGTTGCCCTTCGGTTGCCGCCTTGGAAGCCCCGGTGGCCAGGACATTCGCTTCCTTGGCACTTTCCGCATTCGCCGTCGTTTGCGAACTGATCTCGGTCATGGATGCGGTGATTTCCTCCAAACTCGACGAGGAACTTTGCGCGCCGGAAGAAAGTGTTTCGGCGGCGACATTCACTTCGACGGCCCCTTTTTGGACCTCGGAAACGTTCCCGTGGATTTCGTGCAACGCGGCATTGACCTGGACGATCATTTTTTTCAGCGATTGGTTCATCACGTCGAGCGGCCCTTTTTCCCTGACTTCCACGCGCCAGTCTCCTTCGGCGAGTTTCACGGCCATTTCGCCGATACGATGGTAGTCGACGGCAACCATTTCCGAAACGTTGGCCAATTCGCCGATCTCATCGCGACGCCGCAGGAGATCGTCGTCAATGTCCAGGCTCAAGTCTCCCTCGCACACGATCTTCCGGACGGTATCCAAGGTCCGTTTCAGGCCGACCGTGATGTTCCGGCTGAGGCATACGCTGGTAAAGAAACCGAACAACAGGGCCAGTCCGGACACAACGGCCAGCGAGGAGATAATGCCGAGTTTGACGTTTCCGGCGTAAACGCGGATTTCACCGACGCGGTCGTCAAGCCGCTCAATGATCGCCGTCATCAGCTTTTCCATTTCGACCACGTCCTTGTCTTGCTCGAAAATATAGGAATCCTGATCTTTCATCGCGCCGACGGCGATGTCGAAATTCGTTTCCCACGCCTGAAACGCCTCCATGACCTTCTTAATGACGTTGCGGCTCGTTTCCGTCGTCATGTCGTCGTGGAAGTCCTTGGTGTTCCTGGCAAATTCTTTTCGGATCGTCACGATCGATTCCAGAATGTTCAGGCGTTTCGATATCTCAGTCGTGGAGAACAACGCAAAATACTCCTGACAAAGCGTTTGCATCTGGAATTTGAAGTGGTCGATCTTGGCGAGTTGATCGACGCGGCGGGACAGATAGTATTTTCGTTCGTCCTCCTCGATGAATCCGAAGCGGTTGTCCGTTCCGAGCGGAGCCGACATCGAACCCGCGAACGTCGCCCGGCACTCGTCCAGGGTCGTAATCGCATTCCCGGCGGCGGTCACCAGTTGATCGGCGGCGACGGCACGTACCGTTTCCTTTTCGTACCATTTTTTATCCCATTCGCAATAGCTGCGATAAAAACCTTCGAATTTCTCAAGATCGCTTTGGTTGGCTTCCCGCAATTCGTTCCGGATCAAATTGGCGATCCGGTGAATCTCCTTGTCGTGTCCGGCCCGTACGGCTTCGAAATCCGTATTTCGATGATAAAGCCCGTTGAAAGCCGCGATCTGCGCCTGGAGCAGTTCGCGCCGAAGCGTCATCATGTTGGTCTGGATGTCCTCCGTGGCCACGACCTCCTGCAAACAGGCGTCAACCGATTGGATTCCCCAGTACGCGCCGGCCGCGACCAGGAACAGCAAAAGCAGGATGATGGAAAATCCTCCCATCAGTTTCGTCGGGATTTTGAAATGATTAAGCACGGCGCGGCTCCTATGGTGTGATGAAGAGACTGGGAGTGCGTCCGTGCAATAGCAAACGGGTATAGGGCTCGGTTTACTGCTCCTGATAAACCGATCGACTCGAAATGAAACAATAAATCCGCACAAATAAACACGGAAACGGACGAGTTTTTATGAGAATCCGAGGCAGCCGTTGCAAATCGACTTTGCTTCGAACGATCAGATGGAGAAAAGGTCCGATTGCGCAGAATCCTTCCGTTCCAATGGCAAGCGAAATGCCTTATATTGCGTGAAGGGATGATTGAAACCATCGGCCTGACTTTCAAGACAGTCAGAACGACAAGAGTGTGGCAAAAGAGGGGAGTCGCCACGAGCCTCCAAGCAGACCTCCCACTCCATATCACTAGAGTGCCGCTATTCGAGCGTCATGCGCACTAACAGACGGAAACACGATAATCGAAAGTTCGATTACCGCACGGAGTTCTGCAAGTTTCTTCGCATGACGCTCCCCAGGACGTGGGAAAACGCATGCTCGAAGAATTTGTTATCTTTCATCCTTCCGGATAACCGGGTGATATAAGAATGATAGATATAAGGCTAACTTGCGTCTAAATGTCTTCCCGGAGCTTTCAACCGGGCATTGTTTGGGGGTTTCCTGAGTATTTCTAATAGTATCAATTGCGACAATTGACAGAATCAATCCTGCCAACGCACTACTGAATAATATAGAATTTTTTTAAGAAATTGCAATCTTCGAAAAAGATTACGGAAAGAATCCAACGAATCTCCAGCTGTACATCCTGCGTAATCGCTACTTAAGAATACCGCTCAATTAACAGAAATGGCGGTGGGTTTGGTCCGCGAACGAAGATGCTCCGTACCGAAAGAAGGATCAGCGATTTTGAGTTTCCCCGGTTGAGTTTGGTTACGAACCTGCCATAATGGAAAGGAGTCCGTTTAATCCTTATCCGTAATCCATCGAAAGACAAATCATGCCAAAGAAAATCGCCGGAAAAATAAATAAGAAGACCGTTGTGAAAAAAGCCGCTAAGAAGACGATGAAAAAGGCCGGTCGTCCGAAAGGATCGGGTAAGTTCGGCTGCGCGACCAAGGCCGTCCGAATTCCCGCTCACATGGAAGAGGAGATTCAAGCCTTTATCAAGCGAAAAATTAAAGCTGAAGCTAAATAAACCAATCATCCTGAAATAAAACCGACGCCCCGGCTGGCGCCACGGAAATAAAATTCCGTTGCCGGGCTAAATATACCTGCCAAGTCGGAACGTCGGTGGTTTGACAACAATTCCTAACATCGCGATCGCGTTTTCCGAGTCTGCCGGAAATCTTGTTTCCTTTCTATTGGATTTTTAGGGGTGGTGATAGAAAAAGTCAAATTGTTTTCTCAACTGCTGAATGACTTTTCCATCTTTTCCACTCAAATCCTCCTTTTTTCGGTATTTTCTTTGAAGCATCCATTTCTCTGGCTTGTCGGCGGACACTTTGGTATATTGATAATCATCAAAAGAGTAGACATGGTCATTTTTGGTCTTGTTTCTTTATGAAAAAAGGGTGTGGTTATCAGAAGGAAAGGAAATCCTAACTTATGAAATTATAACAAAATAATATGAAAGCCAGGCCCGTCCGGGCGATACGACATCAGAACGCAGGCTTTGCTCCGTTTTTCCAAATGCAACCCGGCTTACCGGTTGGAAAGATGAAATTCCCAGTATCAGGCGTCTCTCAATTTGGGAGCGTCATGACTGGGCTTGCGGTATTCGGTTTGACGCTTCCCGCAAGGGTGTGTTGGATTTTTGCGCTTGCGCAGGCGGCCAGTTGCATGGTCGGAATTCCGCTCGGAGCAACATGGTCGCTCCCGCTTTATGCGCGGCGACCATAATGCAACCGTTTTACTGATCGAAAGGCAAACGATGACACAAACTATTTATGCAGATAATTTTACCGAGGCGCGGGGGCCACCGGGCAACCGTTGACTTTTCGATGTCTTTTTGTAAAATTATTCCAGTTACTTCGATACGGTGACGGGATGTCGAGCGATCGATATTCCGGAACCCCAAGAGTCGGATGCGAATTCGTCTCTTGCGTGCCTTCATCAAATACGGCAAATATTTGGTCGATTGCCTCATAAGCAATCCCACATGGGCGGTATCGAAGTCGGAAACCTTGAATTCTCAATGTTGCATAGGCACGCCTATGCGCATAGGATAAAAGGTGACCGGCTTCGATGTGTTGATCCGATGTGGGGCCTTTTGCCGGGCTTGATGACGGTGAAACGATCGATTGTCCGGTCCCTTTTTCTTTCTTGAACGGGAATCGGACGCAGCCGCCTCCATTACCTGATGCCCGCGACCCGGTCCCATGTCAAAATCAAAGCGTCCTGTGCGTTTGCCCTTATTATCGTCGCAATTATTGCGGCTCTTTATTCTTCGCCTCCCCTGGTTCCGGTTGTCGAACCGCAAGCGGTCAACGTCGATCCGGAACGGGATTTGGCGGTCATTCTCCGACGCGATCTCGTGCTTCAAGGACTGACTTCGGAAGATTTACGCCTCCTCCGGAATCAGCATCAAAAGGTATTACCGCCGACCGACAAGGAACAGGCATCGGCGTTTCTGACCGAATGCGAAACACTCTGGACCGAGTTCCAGGAATTCAAAGACGATCCCGTATTCCAGCGCCGACGATTCGCTCCCGGAAGTCGGTTTGCCGACTGGCGGGACCGTGCCTGGCATCTGCTCGACACCCGGCCGGACGAAACCCTTGTCGGCAGCGATATTCATCGCCTGCCGGGTCGCATGATCGGCGTCGCCAACGACTACACCGGTGTTCTCGAATATCCCTCCAGTCAGGAGGAATGGTTCGCCAATTTTTATCTGCCGATGGCCCGCCAGTCGGTACAACCGCAGGAGTGAGGCTTCAAATACGGAGGTCACGATGGACCAAGACGAGTTGAGAGAAAAGTATTTCGACATTTATTATAACGTCTCGCGCATCCTGTATCCCATGATTCAAGAGGAACTCAACAAATACTGGGAAATGAAAGTCTGTTATCCCGACTGCCTTGAAAAAATGCAGGAAATCCAGGACGCGGTCGTGGACGCCTTGGCGACCATCCAAAAGAAAGACCCGAAAGAAATCCTCGCGGAAATCGAAAAACAACGTCAAACGATCCTGGACGAAGAAGGTGTCCACTTTCTTCAAGAGACACGGCAGAAGAATCCGACCTGATGATTACGTTTCAATAACCATGTATCAAGGAGAATGAAAATGGTACGAGGAGGAAAAAGAATAGGGGCGGGACGCCCTAAAGGAACAGGGAAGTTCGGAGAGCCGACCAAAGCGGTCCGGCTGCCGATCTCCATGATCACACAGATCATGGCGTTTATCGAACGAAAAGGATTGGCGTTTCCGCTGTATTCGTCTCGGGTACATGCAGGATATCCCGCCCCGGATTCCAATATCCCGGCGGAACGATTTGATCTGGTAACTCATTTGGTTCCCCACCCGGACGGCACGTTTTTTGTCCGCATGTCGGGCGAGGCCATGACGGGCATTGGTGTCTACAACGGTGACACGTTGATTGTCGACAAGAGCCGGGAACCGAAACACGGCGATATCGTCGTCGCGGTCGTCAAGGGCGAATTCACGGTGCGGCGGTTGATCATCAAAAACAAAAAAATCGAACTCCATCCGGAAAATCGAAAGTTCGCCACGATTAAAATCAAGGACGAATCCGATTTGAACATTTGGGGCGTCGTGCAAAACACCGTCCATGACGTTTAGTTTGCGAAGATACAAACAGTGTCCCCCTCGTCAACCAGGCGTTTCGCCTGCTCCCCAGGACGGAAACGAGGAAAAGCGGCAACCGAGTCATTGCCGGCGTTGCCGCCGGGACGCTTTATCCCCATGGACGATCATTCGAACAAGAGCAAAGCCTATCAAAAATGGCTGGAAAGCTGGAAACTGGACGATCCGATCCCGCCCGAATACCGGCAACACGAAAAGAGGCGTCACGCGTTCCCGATGCTGTGAAAGAGGAAATCAGGTCATTGATACGGTAAATGTTACGTCTGCCGGAAATATCCGAAAAACGTGTCTTTCGTTCGATTTTCGATTGAGTTAAAATGTTTCCGACCCATCCGGCATTTCCCAAGTCGACGCAAAGACCGCTTTTCGTAAGCCGGGCGGACGATCCCGACCTCTTTCTTCCTTTATTTTTTCGGCACGATGACAACAGACGATCCCTCATTCATGGCGTCGACCGGCAGGACGCTTCGCAACATCCTGGATACCTTTGCCAAGTCGCCCGGCGCCGTCGTGTTCATGACGGACGCGGACGGGAACTACACCTATCTGGACGGTCCCGGACTCCCTTCCCTGGGCATCGTGCCGGACCAATGGCTCGGTCGGTCCGTGTTCGATTTCCTCAAAGACCTTCCCGTATTCCTAGAAACGGTAGGAAAGGTTTTCAAAGGCGAGGTCTTTTTCGACACCAGCCAATTCGGAGATCAGTATTTCGAGGACAGGCTCTTTCCGATATTGGGCAAGGACGATCAGGTTCTCGGCATCGCCGGGATCCAGATCAATGTGACCGATAAGATCGTCGCGGAAATAAATCTGCAAGCGAACAACGAGATGCTCGACAACCTGTTCGACAGCATTCCGGACAACGCTTATATCCTCGACCACGATTACCATGTTTTGCGGTACAATGCCGCCGTGAAAAACATGTTCCCGGATCTGCCCATGATCGGAATCCCCTGTTATCGGGCGGTCCATGGGCGGGAAACACCTTGTGAGTTTTGCCCGGTCGTCGAAACTTACCGGACCGGCCAACCGGCCGTGAGGGAGTATTTCGAAGAAAGGTTCGATCGTTTTTACGAGCTGACCAGTTTTCCGCTTCGCAGTCGGGAAACGGGAGATATCATCGGCGCAACGGAAATCGCTCGCGATATCACGGACCGCAAACGGATGGAAGAATCGCTGCTGCGTAACGAATCGCTCCTGAACGATCTCTTGGAAATCCTGGACGAAGGCGTCTACCTGATCGATAAAAATTACACGATCACCCGGGCGAACAAGGTGATGAACGAAATGTATCCCCATCTCGCGCCGCTCGTGGGAAGAAAGTGTTACGAGACGACCGTCTACGGCCGTGTCTGCCCCGACTGTGCGGCGGAGTGTATGTTTCGTGAAGGAAAGGCGACGACACGAACTTTCTTCGAAAAGAACGGCGAGGACGAACCCGGTGTATGGCTGGAATTGACCGCATTTCCACTCTATGAATTCGGGAGCGCTTCCATCAACGGCGCGATCTGCATCCTCCGGGACGTGACGCCCCGGATTGAACTGGAAAGCCAACTGGACGAATATCGGCTGCAAATCCAGGCGATGGCCGAAAAGCAGATGCACGACCTCCGCATGAATGAAGCCCGGCTCCGGTCCATTCTCGAAACGTGCGGAGCCGCCATTTCCTTCGCCGACAGCGAAGGCCGGTACACCTATTTCAACACCCGGTTCCGGGACGTGTTCGGTTATGTTTTCGAGGAACTGGCCGGGAAAAGAGTCACGGCGATTTTGAGTCACGATGCGGTAGAGCAGCAGGAAACCGACGCCATGATTGATCAGGCTCTTCAAGGCGAAATCGATTCCTTTCGGAAAATATTCCAGCTGGAATCCAAAGACGGTCGCCGGATTTGGGGGGATATCAGCGTATCCTTGATTCGCGGTGGGGAGCCGAAGGACACGCAACTGATTTCCGTCATCCTTGATGTGACAGCCCACCATGAGTTGCTCGAACAATTACGGCAGGCCAAGGAGGAAGCGGAACAGGCGAATCAGGCCAAGAGTGAATTCCTGGCCCACATGAGCCATGAGATCCGCACGCCGCTCAACGGGGTGATCGGTCTTTCCGATCTGCTCATCGGAACACCGCTGAATGACAAGCAGCAGGAATATGCGCACCTGATCAACGATTCGGGCAAATCACTCTTGTTCCTGATCAACGATATCCTGGACTTTTCCAAAATCGAAGCCGGCAAACTGGAGATCGATTCCGAGCCCTTCGACCTGCCCGGCACCGTCGAATCCGTCCTGGGAATCCTCGCTTCGAAATCGAATGACAAAAATCTTGAACTCGGCATTACCTTCGGTTCATGGCTCCCGAGGATCGTTCGAGGGGATTCCGGACGCCTGCGGCAGATTCTGCTCAACCTGACGGGAAACGCCGTCAAATTTACCGACCGGGGCGGGGTCCGTTTGACCGTGGAGGTCGAATCGATCCGGGAAACGGATGTCGTTTTCCTTTTCCGGGTCGAGGATACGGGCATCGGCATTCCTGCCGAGCGTATGGATCGTCTTTTCAAGGCGTTTTCTCAGGCGGATGCTTCGTCGGCCCGTGTTTACGGCGGAACCGGGTTGGGACTGGCCATTTCCATGAAACTCGTCCACCTGATGGGTGGCGAAATCGGTGTGGAAAGCCGTGAAAACGAAGGATCGACATTCTGGTTCAATCTGCCGTTCGGCTGCGATCCCAAGACGGTCCGCTGTATTGAAAACCGGGGAAGGGATTGTAACCACGGTGAAGATGGTGCCTGCGACAATATCGACGGCGATTTCTGTGTCGCCTTCTCGCATCACCGCGTCGGTGGGAGGTACGACCTTTCGCCCTATTCGGTCCTGATCGTCGACGACAATGAAATCCAGCGCCGAACGATTCAGGAGCAGTTGAAGAATTGGGATATGTCCTGCGACGGTTGCGACACGGGCGAGGAAGCGGTCACGCGGCTCCTCGACAAGCGCCGGCGTGGTGAACGAATCGATCTGCTGATCGTCGACCACACCCTGGCGGACGGGCCGGGGCTCGATTTCGTCGAAAGACTTCTCAAGATATGTGAGGAAGGGGGTATCGATTTGCCCAAATTGATCCTGCTTCGTCCGCTTGCCGTCGAATACGACCCGGATCTGTTGCAAAGAATCGGTGCGGAAACGATCGGCAAGCCGGTCTTTTCCTCCGCCCTGTTCGATGCCGTGATGAACCAGATGTTCAGTAGCGAACAGTGGACGAAATCAGGAATCTTGCCTCCTCAAAAACCGAACGGCGGAAATCGTTTGAAAAAGACGCCGACATACGAAGGATTCGCCAAGTCGTTCCTGGCCGGCCGGATTCATGTCCTGGTCGTCGAGGACAACAAGGTCAACCAGGTCGTGACACGCAATCTGCTCAGTGAGGCCGGCTTTACCTGCGAGATCGCCATCAACGGATTCGAGGCGTGCGATGCCGTGCGGAAGAAGCATTATGACGTGGTTCTAATGGACTGCCAGATGCCCGAAATGGACGGATACGAGGCGACCGACCTGATCCGCCAATGGGAGCGGGAACAAGGGAAAGCCCGAATCCCGATCATCGCCTTAACGGCCAATGCCACGAAAGGCGACATTCGAAAATGCCTGGATGCCGGGATGGACGCCTATTGCAGCAAGCCGATCAACCCGCAAGCGCTGATCCAGTTGGTCGAGGAATGGTACCGAAAAAGCGCCAAGCCGGACGAGGAGCAATAAACGGGCGATTATGTCGATTCGACGTTGCATGATCATTCGGCCCGCACAATCATTTTCGTACATCACCTTTAGATACGCTGCTTGCCCACCTCCATGTCGTTCGCATTCCTATCATCCTGGTCGTCTCTCTCCAATGTCACGATATACGTTGCGGCTCTGGTCATTATTACGCTTTGCGTTTCCCTGTGGTTTCGTAAGGCACGATATGCTTGGACGTACCTGTTGGCCGGTTGGATCGCGACTTTGGCATTCCTGTTTTGCGGTACCTTGTTCATTCAAAAAGGCGAAACGGTCAAACGAAACGAATTGTCCTCGAACCTCCAGGAATCCGCGCTCATCTACCGGGATGCAGTGGCGAATATGGGGCACCACCTGATTCCCTTTCGGAACGCGACTTCCGACGAACGTTACGATCCCATTATCGCCTTTTTCAAATGTTGCCACCGGTCGGTTCCCGCCATTCCCTCGACCTATACGTTGCGAAAAGACGAGGACGGCCGGGTCATCTTTTTCGTCGATCCGGGCGTCTGTCGCAGCGACGGAACCTATGACATGTCGGCAAGCTACGGTGATCCGTTTACGGCGATGCAGAAAGAAGCCGAACAGGTTTTCGAAACGGGGAAGCATTACCTGTCGCCGGAACCGTACACGGACGAATACGGGACATGGGTCACGGCACTGGAGCCGCTTTTCGATCCGGAAGGTCGTGTAGAAGCCATCCTCGGCGTCGACTACCTGGCCGACCAATTGAACGCGTTCATTCTCGCGGCGGGTCGACCGCCGCTGGAGATTGCTCTTGCCGTTTTTGCGCTCCTGATGGTCGGCCTGACCTTTTTGGCCGCACAGCAACATCGTTCGATCCGTGATCAGGAGCATGCCGAGGAACTGGAACACCTGCTCTTCAAACAGCAGGAATCGGCCGGCATTTTACAGGAAGCCAATCGCTTGGCCGAGGCCGCACGCAAGCATGCGGAAGCGGCTCGTAAACAGGCCGAAGCGGGCGCACGGGCCAAATCGGAATTCCTGGCGAACATGAGCCACGAAATCCGGACGCCGATGAACGGCGTGATCGGACTGGCCGATCTACTCGCTCGCGATTCCCTGACGCAGCGGCAGGCCGAGTATGTCAAGCACATTCAAAGCAGCGCCAAATCGCTGCTCGGCATCATCAACGACGTTCTCGACGTTTCCAAGATCGATGCCGGAAAATTCGAACTGTCGAACCATGTGTTTTGTCCGCGAGAGATCCTCGACAATGTTTGCAGTGCGCTTTCCTTCGCCGTCGTGGAAAAGCAATTGATCTTCCGTCAGGAATTCGCATCGAACATTCCGGAATATCTCGTCGGCGATTCGGGCCGATTTCGTCAGGTCTTGTTCAACATTCTCGGCAATGCGATCAAGTTTACGAGGGAAGGCCAAGTCACGATCCGCTGTCGTGCTGAACCGGAGGACGGGGCTTGCCGGCTTTTGTGTGAAATCGAGGATACGGGCATCGGGATCAGCGAGGAATTTCTGCCCCAATTATTCGATTCGTTTGCGCAGGCGGACGCGACAGTCACCCGTCAATTCGGCGGAACGGGCCTCGGCCTGACGATCGTCAAGAACCTGATCGACATGATGGACGGCGACATCGAAGTGGACAGCGAGGTCGGACGCGGTTCGATGTTCCGGTTTTCCGTCCGGTATACTCTGCCGGATGCGGCCGACCTTGCGTCGAGCAACTCGGCTCTCGAACCGCATGAAGCAAGAGCCGCCAAGACGCTACGGATTTTGCTCGTGGAGGATGTCAAGGTCAACATCCTCGTCGCCACCCAGACGATCGGCGGGATGGGCCATAAGATGGTCGTTGCGGAAAACGGGGAACAGGCGCTGGAAGCGTTGCGTCAACACGACTTCGACCTGGTCCTGATGGACTGCCAGATGCCGATCATGGACGGATACGAATGTACGCGAAGGCTACGTGGTCACGGTTCCGGTGTCCGTAATCCGGACATAACGGTCATCGCAATGACCGCGAACGCCATGTCGGGCGACCGGGAAAAATGTCTCGAAGCGGGTATGAATGACTACATTTCCAAACCGATCGACCGCGACACCCTCTTCGAAAAGCTGGAGCAGTACGCCTAGTTCAGACAGAGATTGCCTTCATCAGAATTTCCTGACGGCCCCGGTAACAACGCCCCATACCGACACTTCCGATCCTTCAGGAATTCCATCAGGGTTAGAAACCGACACGATGACGGAATTCTTTGATTCCCGTTAACCGACGCGAATATTATTGACCAGTTCGACTTTGCCGAGGGCCGTCAGCACCGCCTGCTGTGCCATCTGCTTCGTGTAAAAGGTTCGACAATATCCTTCCAAGATCACACGTCCACCCTCGAAACGTACCTGCATCTCCAGGACACCGAGATTGGTTTCCCGTTTGATGAGGCGACTCATCCGGTCAATCAGATCATCGGCATCGATCGGCTCGACTGGAGTAGGCAATGTCTGGCAATGGCCGATGACCGAATCGGCAACCAGGACAGGATTCTCGAATTCCGTTAAAAGAGGCATGGGTGATTTCCTTTCAAAACAGCGAAGAAATCGGGCTATAAAAAAAAACGATCTTTCGTCCCCATGAAAACGGTCATTGCATTACGTCAAATTGTAGAGCCTGTCACAATTTAATCAAGTAAAATATTTTCGTGGCAGCGGGACCAGTTTCTAACTTGTTTCTCGTAAATGGTTTCAAATGCGAAAAAACTTTAGTTTGCTGGACATTCAAATGACCGATTAAGAAAAGCTCAAGCTCCCCAAGTTCGATTGGATTGGCTTTGATGACATCCAAACGAGAGGTGTCGGCCTTTGCATG
>JBEBTM010000035.1:0-16929 GCA_040393745.1 Thermogutta terrifontis
CGACGAGTCGTTGTAGATTCGTCGCCATACCGCTCATTTCGTTGGCCGCACTAGCCGATTCCTCGGCGGCGGCTGTGTTCTGTTGCGTTACCGCGACGATTTGCTGGAGGCCGATCGTCACCTGAGCGACCCCCTGAGCCTGTTCGTTGGAGGCACTGGCGATTCCCGCGACAAGATCCGTCGTCTGCCGGATTTTCCCGGCGATACCGTTGAGGACTTCGGCGGTATGATGGGCGATCTCGTCGCCTTTTTTGATTTCCGCTCCGCTTGTGGAGATCAATTCGTTCGTTTCCGCTGCCGCTTTGGAACTTCGGGCCGCGAGGTTGCGGACCTCTTCGGCGACGACGGCGAATCCTTTGCCGTGGACACCGGCTCTGGCCGCTTCCACGGCGGCGTTCAGGGCCAGCAAGTTCGTCTGGAACGCGATGTCGTCGATGACCTTGATCACCCGCTGAATCTCGCCGGAGTTTTTCGTGATCCGTTCCATCGCTCCCGTCATTCCTCGCATCGCTTCCTGGCCTTCCGAAGCGGCGTCGGTTGCTTCTTTCGCCAGATCGCGAGCTTCGGAAGCACTGTGAGCATTCGCTTTCGTCTGGCTGCTGATTTCGTTCATTGAGGCGGTAATCTGTTCCAGCGATGCCGCCGATTCCTGGGCGCCACTGGAAAGCGTTGTCGCCGCCGAGGAAACCTCTCCCGCGCCGGTTGAGACTTCACCGGAAATCTTTGCCAGGTTTCCGATGGATTCGCGAAGACTGCCGACCATTGTTGAGAGGGCTTGACCGAACAAGTCGTTTTCCGATGCGATTTGAACATTAGGAGTCAAATCGCCCTGCGCGATGGTTTGCGCCAGGTGAGCTCGACCTTCGATCATTTCGGCGGCTCGGTCCAGCGCGTCGGCCAGGACTCCGATTTCGTCATGGCGTTTCATCTTCAGTCGCGTCGAGACATTGCCGACTTGCAGGTCGCCGGCCAGACGAACGCCTTGGTTGAGGGCGCGGACGATTCCCGATGCCGTCATGTACGAAAATGGAATCAAGACGACCATGCCCACGATCAGGGCGATGATCGTCGCCGTATACTGTACTTGCAGAATGCGTTGGCCTTTGGCGTGAACCACATTCATTTCTTCTTTGGAAGCTTTGGCGAGTTTGGCGAGTTCTCCGAGCAATCCGTCGGCAAGCGGTACGATTTTTTGTGTAAAATATTCGATAGCCGGTTGCGGTTCCTGCGGATTCCAGATTCGAATCAATTCGTTACCATAATCGTGAACCTTCAAGTGATCGTTCTCGATAGATGCGAACCCTTTTTGTTGGTCTGGACCGAGGTATTTGACGATCTCCCGACCCTCGGCATAGTACCATTTGCCGAAGCCGCAGAGCTTGCCGTCCGTGACGATGTCCAATTTCTCTTGGCGGGTAAGCAGAGTGCTGTTGATCTTTCGCATCCAGACCAGATGCGCGTTTTCCGCCGAAATGATCTCAGAACAAAAAACCTGGTGATGGGTTTCCAGTTCCAGATTCGCCTTGTGTAAATTACTGCCGACGATACCGATCGAGGCGACGAGAATCGTGAAGAAGATCCCGAGAATCCCGGTTCCTAAAATTCGTTTGAATAAGCTCATGGGGCATCTCACTGCTGTTCGTGAAAATCGTACGTTTGTGCACGCAGCATATCGTATCGTCGCGCGGAGCGGAGCGTTTCATTGAGCGGAATCTTTTTACAAAATCGTTACAACGGACTTGTTAATGCAATTGTTGGAGTGCCTTTATTGAAGATCAAATTTATTTCACATCCGAATATGGATTCCGGCTGTTTTTTCTTTCTTTCACGTCATCGCACACGACGGCTCGGACACTTGGTTTTTGGATCGGGTCGATTTTACACAAAAAGAATATGTAATTTGTGGCCGGTGTCCCCTCTCCGGCTCGGACAGACTTGCCCCATCATTTCCAGCTTCCCGCAGAACCGAAAACTCACGGCTTACGGATGCCGAACACGCCGACAAAACGATCGTCGATCGTAAAATTCGGTACAACCATTGTGAATGAGTTCACGGAAAGAAATCGAAATTTCGTACGATTTAAGTCGACGGCATTCTTCTTTGTCCGATAAAAACGGGTGACGGCGATGATACGAATTCAGGTGAAATACCAAGCCTGAATCGTTTTGTGTCGTTTCCGTTTTTCGGAAACGCTTCGCGCCAAAGAGAAACCCGGCGCATTTTTCCACGGAAAACGGGGAGCGTTTCGTGTAACACTTTGCCGTCCCTGTCATGCCCGATCTGCATGGCATCCCGGGGATTATCCGGGATCAAACCGGGACCCGGTATCGTTGCGACCCGATCATCATTCACATAAAGTTCAAGACGGTAGGGCGTAAGCCGGCCCCGTAATTCCGTCCAACCGGTGATCGGATGATCGGAAAGGGCCGAATACGTTTCACCGTCAATCGTCACGGCAAAGCCCGGTTTGCCGGCTCTCAGGAACAGGGCGAAACCCTGCTTCACACCGCCCCGGGCCAAGACGACGGCATCCGTGCAATCGGGCTCCAGGACGACTTCCACCCGGAGGGGCGTCCGGGCGAAATCCAGAGCCGGCGAGTTCGGTACATGGATGAACGACTGACCGTCGAACTTCCCGAAATCGCCTTGGGCATCGCTCTTCCTCGGGACCGTTCCTTCAATTTGTATCGTGTTACCGTTACCGGAACGATCCCGTGGGGCCGATGTCTTTTGGGCGTCCCATTCAAACTTCAAGCCCGGCATGGAACTCTGTTCGCCGGCATCCTTGGGAAGGTCGGCGTTCCAACGACGAAGCCGCTCCGTGTACTTTTCGACCAGTTCCGGATGTTTTTCCGCCAGGTTCGCGCTTTCTGAAGCGTCCGAGGCCAAGTCGTACAATTCGGGAGCCGAGCCATCGAAACGCATCAGGAACTTCCAGGAACCGTCCCGCATCGCCAAATCGGGCCACGGTGCATCGGCCGGACCGGACCGATCCGGCGGGCGGCGCCAAAAAATCGGCGCCTGACGGTCCTGGGTTTTCTTCCGGCCGAGGAGCACTTCGGAAAAATCTTCGCCATCGAAAACGATTTTCGTTTGAATTCCGGCCGCTTTCAACAGTGACGGCACCAAATCGACCGACTGAAAAACGGCGTCCTCATTTTTCGTACCGACGGCATCGGTTTTGACAAACCCTTGGCCCCAAACGATCAGTGGTGATCGGGTTCCGCCTTCATAAAGCATGCCTTTACTGCCTCGAAGCGGCGCGGATGTTCCCGCCCCCGGTTCCGGCCCATTATCGCTCAAGAGCAGGATCAGCGTATTGTCCCGCAGTTTTTCGTTACCGCGAACGTAATCGAACAGGGGAGCAAGCTGCCGATCCAATTCGACCAGCACGCCATGATAGAGATCCTTTTTACTGCCGTCTCCGCGTAGTTCGGAGGCGGGAAAGAACGGGGAATGAACATCATCGGGCCAAAGATTGACATAAAACGGTTTGTTGTCACTTTCAGCTTTTTTGATGAATTCCAACGCTTTGTCCACAAAGCAAGTCGTCACTTTATTCCGGTTTTCCCAGCGGATCGTGCCTTTCCCGAGATTGTCCGAGCCGAGCGCATATTTCCGGGGCTCCGAACCGTCGAAGGTATTCAGAAGCGGTAGTACCCGGGGCCCCAATCCTTCGAAGTTGGTCAGACTTTCGTCAAATCCGTATTCGGTAATCAAGGGGGCGTCGCCAACGTCACGCTGCCCACCGAGATGCCATTTTCCAAAATGGCCCGTTGCGTAGCCCGCCTCTTGGAAAAATCGGGCCAGCACCGGAGCCTGTAAATCGAGCCACTGTGCCATGCCCCGAGCCTCATTGTTGGCGCGATTATCAAGGTAAGAGGTGATCCGCCAGCGGTAGGGATATTGCCCTGTGGTAATGCCGCATCGTGATGGCGAACAAATCGGTGCGGAAACGTAAAACTGTGTAAAAGCAACACCTTCCGATGCCAAGCGGTCGATATGCGGCGTTTGAATCGCTTTGTTGCCGAAGCAGGAAAGATCGGCCCAGCCCATGTCGTCGATGAGGACGACAATGATGTTGGGCGACCCGGCGGCAGGGGCGGCAAAAACGGGCTCTCCAAAACGGATGCCAAGCAAGGCAACACAAAGGCAGATTCCGCGAAGAATTTTTTCTTTCATGTTCGGCATAAAAAATTCGGTGGTGGAGGGTTTGAGATGTTCGACACTCCACATGATTATACTCCTGGAAGAATCAGACATGTTAGCAGAGCAGAAAGAAAAAATTTTTTGCCGGTATTCGCAAAATGAGTCGCGGCCTGTGTAGACGCAGGAAACGTCATCGACCGATTTTTCCGGGCCTCTTTTGGGGGTATTGCCCCGGTTGGCGATTTTTTGTAAAATTGTGGCTTGCCGTCCAGCGGAATGATTGCCGGGGCGGGAGGTTTCGTTTATTCAATCTTTTTTTACGATTAGGATTTGATTCATGGCCAAGTACAGTGTTTCGGATATTCGTAACATCGCCCTCTGCGGACACGGCGGCTCGGGAAAAACCACCCTGGCCGACACCATGCTCAACGAAACGGGAACCGTCAAGAAGCTCGCCAGCGTCGACGACGGAACGAGCATCTGCGACTTCGACGAAGAGGAAAAGGCCCACAAATACACCATCGAAGCCAGCGTGATCCATTTTGAATATGCCGGCAAGCTCTTCAACATCGTCGACACGCCCGGCTATCCCGACTTCATCGGCCAGACTATCGGCGCTCTTTGGGGCGTGGACACCGCCGCGATCGTCATCAACGCACAGTCGGGCATCGAAGTCAACACACGCCGCGTTTTTGCCGAAGCCAAAAAGGCCGGGCTGGGCCGAATGATCATCCTCAATAAACTCGACGGCGATAACGTCGATTTTCCCAAGTTACTCAAACTGATCCAAGACGTCTTCGGCACCGCCTGCGTACCGCTCAACGTGCCCATCGGCCATGGCAGCGCGTTCAAGGGTGTTGTCAGCACACTTGATCCGCCCGCCGATACCGCCGGAGCCTTGGCCGATCCCGCGGAAATCCGGGATAAACTTATCGAGAACATCGTCGAAGTCGATGACGAAGCGATGATGAATTACCTCGACGGCACTCCGCCGAGCGATGCCGAGTTGCCGGGCCTGATGAAAAAAGCCATCCACGGTGGCACGTTGATTCCGATCGTCTGCGTGTCCGGGAAATCGAAAATCGGTTTTAAGGAAATGCTCGATGCGATGGCCCTGTGCGGATTGGCCCCGGATATGATCCAGCGGACCGCGAAAAACGCCGCGGGCGAAGAAGTCGAAATTAAAACCGACCCCGCCGGACCGGTTATCGCCCAGGTTTTCAAGACTCGAATCGACCCATTCGTCCAGAAATTAAGCTTTCTCCGCGTGTACAGCGGTACGCTCAAAAACGGCCAGCCGCTGGCGGCGTCGACAAGCCGGCGCGGAATCAAAATCGCCCAGCTTTTCCAGATGCAGGCTGCCGAAACCAACCCGGTTGACGAAGCCACGCCCGGTATGATCGTCGCCGTGGCCAAACTGGAAGAGCTCGAAACGGGATCGACACTCGGCGATTATGTCATGGACGCCTTTCCCTATCCGACTCCGATGGTCGGTCTGGCCGCCGCACCGAAGAGCCGGGG
The DNA here is from genome assembly GCA_040393745.1 of Thermogutta terrifontis. GTDB lineage: Bacteria > Planctomycetota > Planctomycetia > Pirellulales > Thermoguttaceae > WRKP01. The sequence goes on from JBEBTM010000035.1 coordinate 5,672, forward strand.
CGACGAAGCCAAGTTGTCCACGGCCCTGGCCAAAGTTACGCAAGAAGATCCAACCTTCCTCTGCGAACGGAATGACCAAACGAAGCAGCTTGTCATCACCGGCATGAGCGAACTTCATCTCCAGGTGATTCAGGAACGACTCAAGCGGCGTGATAAAGTCGAACTGGATACGAAGGAACCGAAAATCGCGTACCGGGAAACCATCCAGATGAACGGCGACGGCATGTATCGTCACAAGAAGCAGTCGGGTGGTGCCGGACAGTTCGGCGAAGTTCACATTCGGATGTATCCGTTCCCCAAAGGCACGGACCCCGCCGAATTTTCGGGCGATAAGAGCCGATTCCCTTCCATGAAGGATTTCCATTACGACCCGGCGAACAATTTCCTTTGGGTCGACGCCATCGTTGGCGGTGTGATTCCCTCGAACTTCTTCCCGGCCATTGAAAAAGGCTTCAAGGAGCGGATGAACAAGGGCGTCGTGGCCGGTTACCAGGTCCAAGATGTTTGCGTGGAACTGTACCATGGCAAATATCACGACGTCGACTCCAACGAACACGCCTTCCGGACCGCCGGATCCATGGCGTTCAAGGAAGTTTTCCAGAAATCGAAGCCGGCCCTTCTGGAACCGATTGTCAAGATGGAAGTGACGGTTCCCATGGCGAACGTGGGCGATGTGAACAGCGACTTGCCGACCCGTCGCGGGCGGCCGCTGGGCATGGAAGACGCCGGCGGCGGGATGCAGACGATCATCTGCGAAGTCCCCATGGCGGAAGTCATGACGTACAACCGTACGCTTGCTTCAATGACCGGCGGTCAAGGTAGTTACAACGTGGAATTCCTGCGTTATGACATCGTACCGGGCAACATCCAGCAGCAAATCATCGCCTCGGCCGTGCTGCAGGAAGACGAAGAATAACAGGATGGTTTTTCAAAACACAAAACGCCGGCGGGTGTGACACTCGTCGGCGTTTTCTGCCTTGGTTCAAAAGCGGCACATGATGCCCCGTTCCGGGTGATTCTTGCCTAACTCAAATGATTCCAACGAGTTCCGATACGTTGGAATTGCTCTTGCTCCTCACGTCGTTTTTCGATAGAATGTCCCGACCTTTGAGCTTCCGGCTCCCGCCTGGTAAGCTCATTTTGACCCGGCAGCCGACGGCGATGCAAACGGCCCAACCGTCTTTGTTTCGTGCGCCGGAAACCTTGGAAGTCCAGGATGGATTTCCCCATAAGAGCAGGGAGGCTCTTTTTCCCATGTTCGGAATTCAAACGCTTCTTTCGACGTTGATCCTCGCCGCCGTTCCCGCTTCCGAGGATGCAACCCTTCTGTTCGTCACCACGCCAGACAACGCCTCGTGCCGACAAGTTGCTCCATTGGTTCGTGAAATCGCCGAAATGGGCTACTCCGTTCAAGTGATTGATGCGGTCAAAGACCCCGAGCTGGTTCATCGGCTCCAAGTTCGCGAGTTTCCCACATTCCTGATGCTCTCGCATGATAGGATTGTCGACCGTGTCGCCGATGTGGGCAGCGGCGAACCCGCGATCGTTAAACCCCGATTGCTCAAGATGTTTGACAAAGTCCGGCCGTCGCCCAACGATGCCGAACTTGCGTCACTACGAAACCTTACCCCGCCGCAAGCCGTGTTTGCCACGCCGGCCCCGAAAACCGCTTCTTCCGCTGAGGTAAGAACCGTGATTGCCACCGACTCTTTCCCGGCGACGCCGCTTCCGAGTCATTCGATGGGGCATTCCTCGTCGGCGACAGCTCAGCCGATTGTTCCGGCATCCTTTGCGACGCCTATCGTCGATACGGTCGCTCCGTATTCGGAACCGACACCGTCCCCGGTCGTTTCACCGTGGATTTCCTCATCCGTCAAACTCCGGGTCAACGCCGAAAACGCCCATTCCTGGGGCACCGGCACGATTATTGACACTCGCGAAGGTTCGGCCCTGATTCTGACCTGCGGCCATATTTTCCGGGACTCGCGGGGCCAAGGCAAGATCGAAGTTCAGCTTTTCGGACAGGGCTCCACCACCCATGTCAATGGCCAATGCCGGTATTACGATTTGGAAATTGATCTTGCCCTGGTCGTCATCGAACCGCCGTTTCCCGTCCGGGCTATTCCGTTGGCTCCCGAGAATTATCAGCTCGTCCGGGGGCTCCAGGTTCTCAGCGTCGGCTGTGACAATGGATCCGATCCGACCGTCCGGACACATCAAATTCTTTCAACGGACCGCATCGGTACGCCTTTGGCCAACTCAGTTCCGTTTCATTATGTCCAGGTTTCCGGTGCTCCCGTGGGCGGTCGCAGCGGCGGCGGACTTTTCGCACAAGAAGGTTACTTGATCGGCGTTTGCAACACCGCGGATCCCGTCCAGAACGACGGGCATTTCGTGCCGCCATCAATGATTCGCCGCGTTTTAAAACAACTGGACCTTGCCGAAGTGGCCGACCGTCCTTCATTGGTTGATACAACCCGAGCACCGTTGGCAGCCCGGACGGCAACGGAATCGGCACCGACCACCGAATTTGCGTCGCCGGTTGCGACCCGATTCCACGCATCGGCTTTGGAGCCGCTGGAACCCGTGCGGGTTCCGGTTTCTTTGGATGTTCCTCACGCGACGACTTCTTCGCCCTTCCCCCCGCTGGATCCCGTTCAGCAGGCGACATTGGAGCAGCTTCGAAATCGGAGCCAGGATGGCGACGAGATCATCGTCATCGTTCGCTCGAAAAAGAATCCGGAAAAGCCATTTGACTTCATTGTCTTGAACGCCACGCCGGAACAGGTTTTCGACAGTCTAGCCCGACAAGACGGTACCCCACAGGCACCGGGATTCCCGCTCCCGACGGCATCTTCCGATTCCGGTTTGCGTAACGCCCCGTTTTCCGGCTCCGCTCATTGAAATCGCATGTGTGAAACTTGCGAGTACGTTGTTACGGAATTTCTCCGGGATTGAGAAGTTTCCCATGGAGGAAAGGCACGGCGGTGCCGCTATCAAGCGTGTAGGCGGCGTCGGATTTGGAGTCGCTGCCCGTCATCATCTGGACGACAAGCAGGTCGCTGATCGTGTCTCCGACGATGCGGGTACTGCCGTCACAAAAGGTGACGACCACCGAGCCCGGATGCTGTGATGACGGCCGGGCACTACGGTACCAGTCGTTTTCGCCGCTGAAGTCCGTCGTGCGGCACTGATTGAAACGCCGCGGCGTTCGGTTGCATTCATCGACATTTTGAAACGTGCAGTCCGCACGAAAGGGCATGTAGTAAACCGGGTTGACTTCGTCCTCCTTGTAAGCGCCGTTGTACTGTCGGGGCCAGCAGACCGCAACGCTGCCTTCAATCATGTCATTACTGTTATGGACGCCGTTTCGGTTGCATTGCAGTTGTGTAATGACATCGGAAACCCAAAAGCCCCGGTTCATATTTTCCGTAAGCAGCATGGTATAACTGGTTCCGTCGAGCATCGTAAGCTCGGAAATACCCACGGTTGGCATTTTGGTAATCGTTACCAGCGGGTTGGATGTCACGTCGACGTAATGATCGAGAAAAACACCGTTGTAAGCGTTCATGTCAAAAGTGATCGGGTCGGTGTGGCTGAGGAAATCATCGACAGCCCCACCGTTGACAACGTAATTCGTGATCCGGGCCACTCCTTTGTCATCACCGCTGGGACAGATCAGGATCGGCAACGGCGGCACCCCGTCGGCCAGAATGGCGTTATTACGCATTTTTTCGTACAGCGTGGTTTGCTCGATCTGGGGCAGGATCATGGCGACCCAGGACAGTTCACCTTCGGTATTGGCGCAATCGACCCGGTTTCGCCAACCGGGAAAAGCGTTACGACTGTTTTCGTACGTCAGCAGGGCCAAGGCCACGTTACGTTGGTTGTTCGTGCATGTCGTCCGTCTGCCCGCCTCTCGTGCCGCGTTGACGGCCGGGAGAAGGAGCCCCGCCAACATGCCGATGATGGAAATGACGACGAGAAGCTCGACCAAAGTGAAGGCACGTCTTTTCATGGCGATTTCGCAAAGTGAAATTGAAGAAAAAAATCGTTGCGACAACACGGTAATTCTACCATGAAAAGACCTGGAAGGAAAGAAAAAAATGAGGGAAAACCATTTGTTTGAAAGACGAGCAAGAAACATATTTCCTTACCGCTATGGCTTTCTCGTAAAACGCAGGGCGGGCATTTTCTTCGGTTCGGCCCGGTGTGACACGTTAATGATTTCCACCGCCGCATTTTCCTCCGTTTCCTGAACCGCCGGAACGGCCCGCTGAGGCAAGCGGATCGGGAGCAGTCCCGTCTTCTTGACGGTCGCCGGAGGTTCGACTTCCGTATTGCCGCGGGAAAACAAGCCGATCACAGGTACCGGAAACGAAAAATGGAAGTTCTTCTTCGTCGCCTTTTCAAGACGCCCGGCCTGCGGCGGAAGCGTTTGGTCGTCCGTCTCGATTTCCATGTCCCAGTCTGGCGCCAATCGCGGCGCGGGCGGCACGGATTCGATCGTCCGTCCTTCGGTCCGAATCGGGGCGAACTCACTCGGCGTCAAGGTTTCCATGGGAAAATAGGTCGAGACGGGCCGGCCGTTTTTCATGTTACAGGAATACAGCGCCATCGAATCGCTGCCGAGTCCATCGCCCCATTGCGGAAGCATGCCCTTGGTTTGCGGCTGCTTTCGCAGGAGATTTCTCAGGAAAATCGAGGGATCCCTCGCCGCTTTGTCCGTAAGAATCTTGACGTTGTCCGTGATCGGTTTCACGTCGGTCCGGAGCATCCAGTGAACTTCCGCGCTGAGCCGTTCGAGATTGTCGACCATTTCGTACACTTTTTCGTACAGGGCGGGGTCCCGGATGAGCCGCTTGAGGGAGCCGTCGGAATCCCGGAAATTCCGGACGATCATCGTCAGTTCGTCGAAGAGCGATTCGAGACTCTTGGACGCTTTTTTCAGGGACGCCGTGATTTCGGGCACGTCGCCGCGAACCTGGTCCGTGATTTCACGCACGCCGTCCAAAGTCACCTGGGCCGTTTCCAAGCTGGCGTCGATCCGGTCCAGCGAAAGCCGGGTCCGCTCGACGAGTTGCCGGGCATCGCCCACGAACAGGTTCGAATTGTCAATCAGGGTTTTCGAACGCTCGACGACCCCCGGCATTTCGGTCGTGACTTTTCGCACATTCGCCTGGATCTCCGGATCGTTGATGAAACCGTCCGCTTTGGCGGTAAATTGTTGGAAGGTTTGCATCGTCGTCCGCATTTCTTTGAGAATGGTTTCGAACTCGGCCCGCTTCTGTGCCATTTCCTCGGGCGAACCGATAAACGCATTCACGCGGTCGAAGAAGTCGCCGACCTGGCCTGCCACGTCGCTGAAATCCGTGGCGGCCGTGGAGACGTTGTGAAGCGCCTTGGTCATGTCGCCTTCCATCGAGGTGAACCCGCTGAGCAAATCGCCGCCCATGGCACCGACCTGCGGTTCGTCGGGATCGATTTCCTTGACCGGTCCGATGTAGTTGAGTTTTTTGACAAATTCCAGGGAAGCGTCGCCCATGATCACGGTTTGTCGGATCCGACATTCTTCGTCGGTGTAGATCTTCCGGGTCTTCGGCAACAGGATGCTGATTTCGACTTCGCGGTCCTGGTCGATGAGTTCGACTTTCGAGACCCGGCCGATGCGGACGCCGTTTTTGAACACGGGTGAATTTCGGCTGATGCCCGGCGAACGGCTGAAACGGACGCACACCGTGTATTCGTCCCCCAGATTCATCGTGGAACCCTTGCTGAAATAAATCGTCAAGGCGACCAGTGCGCCGATTGCCGCGAGGACCAGGACACCGATTTGAAATTCGATTTTTTTATTATTATCCATGATGTGTTACTCCGACGTCCGGAACGTCGGGCTGAACTTAGGATTCGTTTTCCGTAAGCCGTTCACCGGCCACGCCGTGCAGGAATTGCCAGACCCGGTCGTCGGCGGTGGTATCCAAATCCCCCGGTGGGGCGTCGAAAATAATTTGCGGTTCGTCTTCTTCCAATCGGGTGATCGGGTACAGCATGATCCGGTCGGCGACTTTACAGGCCGATTTCATGTCATGTGTGACCATGATGCTCGTGACCCGGTGGTGGTGCTCCCGGGTACTGATGATCAATTCGTTGATCACGTCGCTCATGATCGGGTCCAACCCCGTGGTCGGTTCGTCGTAAAGCATCAATTCCGGCTCCAAGGCCAAAGCCCGGGCAAATCCGACACGTTTACGCATTCCCCCGGACAGTTCGGCCGGCTTTTTCGACAGCGTCTGCCGGGCCAGTCCGACTTCGCCGAGTAATTTTTGAACGATTTTCGCGATTTCCTCCCGGCTTTTGCGAGTGTGTTCCACCAGGGGAAACGCGATGTTTTCACCCACGGTCATACTGTCGAACAACGCGGCCTGTTGGAAAACGAAACCGTACCGGGTCCGGATCTCGGCCAGTTCGAAAAACGAAAGCTGCCGCAAATCGTTTCCGTCGAACAAAACCCGGCCGATCGTGGGCCAGTTCAAAGCGATGAGCGTCTTGAGCAGCACGGTCTTACCGCAGCCGCTCTCGCCGATGATCGCTACGGTTTCGCCTTCTTTCACGGTGAAATCAATGTCTCGGAGTACGGGTGTGCCGTCGAAGTCGACGCTTACGTTGTCCACGCGGAGGAGGGTTCGAGGTTGCTCGGGTTGTCGTGGTTCCTCGTTTTGAATGATTTCGTCCGTTAATTCCGGCGCCGGGTCGTCCCCGGACGTATTCCAATCGCCTTGCGGGTGGCGACTGAAATAGGTTTTCGGGGGCGTTTCACTCATCACATTCCTCCTTTGACCGCACCGGGCATGATGTCGAACATGACGTAAATCCGGTCGATGAAAATCCCCAGGAGCAGATCAAGGAACAAAATGGCCACGAAGGAATACACGAACGATTGCGTCGCCGCTTTACCTACCCCCTCGGCTCCGCCCTTGCAGCGAAATCCCTGGTGGCAACTTATCAGGGCGATGATGCCTCCGAAAAAAATGCTCTTGAGCATGCCCGCGATAATGTCGAACAGGCTGACCAACTCCTGTGCGTTCTTCCAGTAAAAATGCGACTCGATGTCCAATATTTTGATGCAATAAAACGCCCCGCCGAAAACGCCGGTGAAATCGGCGATGACCGTCAGGGCCGGTATGAGGATCAAACAGGCGAGAAACCGGGGAACCACGAGGTGATGCAGCGGACTAGTCCCCATACTGCTCAGTGCGTCGATCTGTTCCGTAACCCGCATCGTACCCAGTTCGGCGGCAATGGAACTACCCACGCGTCCGGCAAGCATGGTTGCCGCAAGCACGGGACCCAATTCACGGACCAACGACAAACTGATCACGCCCCCGAGCATGGATTCCATCGAGAGGATCTTGAACTGCGTATAACACTGCACGGCCAAAACCATGCCGATGAACATGCCGGTGAGCATGACCACAGGCAAACTGAGTACGCCGATGGTATAAAAGGATTGAGTGATGAGCTCCCGGCTTGGTAATTTCCAAAAAAGCCAGCGTATCGTTTCCCAACTGAACCGGGTGAAATCGCCGAGATAGACAAGCCGTCCGATGATGGTCTCGCCCATCGCGCGAATCCAAGCCGTGCCTTCGCTCTTGAGTTCGGAAAAGAAGGTTGTTTTGATTTCGGACATTGGTTCTACAGGGGTACACTCAAATTCGAATGGACGCGGAATCTCCGCTACAGGCTAGATCGACCGAACTTCTACGGCTGTTTAGGCAAAGTTTGACGATTTTGCGGATTTTTAGGGCAGTGTACTGCGGTGAGTTGTTTTCTTGTCGATTTGCATAGAATGCGCAGACCGAGCTCGTTTGAGGTTCAGTGAAAACGGCTTTTTGGTCCCTTAAGCATGTTGCACTGCGAAGTGTGAGCAAAATGGAGAAGACGAGAACGGTGATTCAAGCATGGAAACCGAAATTTTTCCCTGTTTGTTATTGGAGTTGTTCCCATATCGTCTCTGTTCTGATATGATACGTCGTCAATGACGTTTTCTTTACGAATGTCTGGACCCCAAACCCGGAAAGGTTCCCATGCAAAAGTTTTTTACGAATGTTCGAATCGTCATCGTAACGGCATCGCTGTTATTCTTGGGCGGTGTGACTCTTCAAAATCTGGCGGCCGCGCAAACGGCCAAACCGCAGGAAGACAAGGAGCCTGCCGTTAAGAAGCTGAAAGTCTTATTCCTTTGCACCGGCAATTCCTGTCGGAGCCAGATGGCCGAAGGTTTTGCCCGAGCCTTGAAAGGCGATGTGATTGAAGCGTACTCCGCCGGAGTGAGCCCGCACGGCAAGAACCCCCACGCCGTCGCGGTTATGAAGGAAGTCGGCATCGACATTTCGAACCAGGAATCCCAGGATATCCGGGACTTGATGCACATTCCGCTGGATTATGTCGTCGCCGTTTGCAGCAATGCCGAAGAGAGTTGTCCCGTGTTGCCGGGATCCGTGGAGCATGTTCGACATCTCTTCGACGACCCGCCGAAATTGGCCAAGGAGGTCGAAGGCGAAAAGGAAAAGCTCGACTGCTACCGCCGCGTTCGGGACGAGATCAAAGCATATGTTCTGACGCTGCCCGAGTCGCTTGAAAAGGAAGTCGTGCCCGCCGAAAAATCCACGATCGTTCAAAAGGAATCCAAGCGGACCTATACGAACAAACGCCCCGCACGGCTCTTCCAACGAATTCGCCGCGCCCGTTAAATATTTATCAAACCGTTTAGCCGGGCGTCTCGGCGTCCGATTTTCTTCTGCAATTCAGGAACGAATCATGACCAAACTTATTCTCGTGGGCGGGTTTTTGGGAAGCGGCAAGACGACGCTCTTGGCCGAAGCGGCAAAAAAACTCACGGCGGACGGCAAAGCCGTGGGCTTGATCACGAACGATCAGGCGCCCGATTTGGTCGACACCCGTCTCTTGAGCAAAGTCGGCAAGGGCGTTTCGGAAGTTTCCGGAAGCTGTTTCTGCTGCAATTTCAACGGTTTCATTGATGCCGTGAAATCCTTGATCGAACAAGGAGCCGAGACGATCATCGCCGAACCGGTCGGGAGTTGTACCGATCTTTCCGCGACGATTATGAATCCGATCAAGAAGTTTCATCCCGATTGGCAGCTTGCCCCGTTGACGGTTTTGGTCGACCCGAACCGCTTATTCGAAGCCCTCGGAAGAGTATCGAGCAACGTCGATCCGGACGCCCTGTATATCATGAAACTCCAGATGGATGAGGCCGATCGGATTTTCGTCAACAAAGCCGATACGCTTTCCGATTTTCAGCGCAACGAAATTGAAAGCCTGCTCGCGGAAAACTTTCCGGGCAAGGCGACCGGTCTGATTTCGGCGAAAACCGGCGATGGAGTCGACGCCTGGCTCCGGGAAATTCAGGTCGGCCAAGACGCCGGAAAAACTATCGTCGAAGTCGACTACGATCGCTACGCCCACGGTGAGGCCGTGCTCGGCTGGTTGAACGCCGCGGCAAAAGTCAGGGCAAAGCGAGGGGATGCCGACGTTTCGACGATTTTACGTTCGTTAATGACCGGCATCCGGACCGAATTGAAAAAGCAAGGCGCCGAAGTCGGGCATGTCAAGGCGATCCTGAGTCTCGACGGCAAGGAGTGTGTCGCCAACCTGACCCGGCTGGACGACGACATCGATGTCCGTGAAGTCGAATCGCGGCATTGTCAAGACGGGGCGGACGAGCCCGTTTTGATCTTCAATGCGAGGGCTCAAATGCCGCCGGAATCGCTGGAAAATATCGTGCGAGAACTTCTCGAAACCGAGGGTTCGAAAAATCTCGACGTCGATATCGAAACGCTCCGTTGCCTGATGCCGGGACGTCCGAATCCGACGCACCGATTCGGCGAAGTCATTTGATTTTTTCACGCACGGCAACCCCGATCCATTCCATGCAACCCCCCCCCTTGGTTCGTAAAAGCCTCGCCGAGTGTATCGGTACGTTCATGCTCGTTTTCTTCGGTGTCGGTTCGGTCCACACGGCAACACTCTGCGGGGCCCAGGTCGGACTTTGGCAGATCGCGATCGTTTGGGGGCTCGTCATCGCTTTTGCGATTTTCATTACGGGAACCGTCAGCGGCGGACATTTGAATCCGGCCATGACGTTGGCGTTCGCCGTGCGTCGCGGTTTGCCGTGGCGGGAAGTCGTGCCGTACTGGACCGGCCAGTTTACCGGCGCGTTCTGCGCGGCGGCAGTGGTGTTCGTGCTGTTCAGCCCCATGCTCAAGGCTTACGAGGAATCGAAAGGCGTGGTGCGAGGCGAGCCCGGCAGTGTGGTCACGGCCCGGTGTTACGGCGAATACTATTCTTCGCCGGATTCGACCGTGAGCAAAGAGATACCGTGGACGGAATCGGCCTGGCAAGAGCAAGCGAAACTGGTCCCGCAAGGAATCGCTTTTTGCGCGGAAATGTTCGGCACGGCCGTTCTCGCCCTGGTCGTGTTCGCGCTGATCGATCACCGTAACCATGCCCGGCCGGCGGCGCACATGGTCCCCCTGTTTATCGGATTGACGATTTCCATGCTCATTTCGGTGCTGGCTCCGTTGACCCAGGCGGGCTTCAATCCGGCGCGGGATTTCGGTCCCCGGCTGTTCGCCTACTTTGCCGGTTGGGGTAACACGGCGATACCGGGCCCGAACGGCATCGGTTTTTTGACCGTGTATATCATCGCTCCGTTCTGCGGCGGTATCATTGGCGGTACGATCTACGATTGGGCGATTCGCCCGGCGCTGCCCGAAGAAGCATGAGTCAGGTTGTAAACGACATGCATTCTTGTGGTCCGCGGCCCGCTCAAAATGCCGGGGGTGCCGGTTTTTCCGGGGTGCGGCCTTCACCTGTTTGACCGACTTCCTGATCCCCCGGTTTTTTCTGCGGATAGAGCAGGTCATTGGCGAACTGGCGACCGATTTCCAAAGGCGAGCCTTCCGGCAGCGTTTTGTACGAAGACGGGACCGACTGGTCGATTTGAAGCGTTTGTGTCGGGTAGGCGAAGCGAACATCCATCGCCTCGGCCAGTTTCAGGATATTCCGCAGCAGTTTGGCCCGTTCCCGGTTTTCCGTTTCCGTCGACGGACAAACCAGCACGACATTGAGCATAATGTCAATTGATGAAGCACCCAGGTTGGCCAGGCAGACGGCGAAACCCTCTTTGAGCGTGAAGGCGTTTTTCATGATCAATTCCTTAATCCCCTCGCAAAAAG
>JBEBTM010000036.1:0-16608 GCA_040393745.1 Thermogutta terrifontis
CGTCTCGCCGGTCGGCGAAACTGATTGGACAGCCTCAGTCATAGGCGTTGACGATTTTTTGGACCAGGGCGTGGCGGACGATGTCGCTGCGGTCGAGTTGGATCATTCCGATGTCCTCGATGTGCTTGAGCCGCTTGACCGCGTCGATCAGGCCGCTGCGCTTGTTGTCCGGTAAATCGATCTGGGTCGCATCGCCGCAAACGGTGATCGTCGACGAGTCGCCCATCCGGGTCAGGAACATTTTCATCTGGGCGACCGTCGTGTTCTGGGCTTCGTCGAGAATAATCGAGGCATGATTGAGCGTCCGACCCCGCATGTAGGCGAGCGGGATGACTTCGATGCGGTCTTCTTCCATGTAACGCTTGAGCATGTCGCGTTCCATCATGTCGGCCAAGGCATCGAAGAGAGGGCGGAGATAAGGATTGATCTTCGCCTGCAAGTCGCCGGGCAAGAATCCCAGACTTTCGCCCGCTTCCACGGCGGGGCGGACCAGCACGATTTTCTTGACGGCGTCCGTCTTCAGAGCCTCGACGGCTTTGGCCACGGCGAGGTAGGTTTTGCCCGTCCCGGCCGGTCCGATGCAGAAGACGATGTCCTTGCTACGGAGCAACTTAACGTATCGAGCCTGCCCGGCGGTTTTGGGCCGAACCTGTTTGCCGACGTAAACGTCGATCGGTTTGACGTCGGAGACTTCGTAGTCGTGCTGAACCTCGGAAATGGCCCGCTGGATGTCTTCGGAGGCCAAATGGCCGTTGCGCACCGCCATCTTTTGGAGCTGTTCCAGAAGCCGGGAACCACGACGAATCGCGTCCGCTTCGCCCCGTAGGAGGATTTGATTGCCGTCGACCGTCACACGAACGGAAAGCGCCTGGCGAATCTTTTGCAGGTTTTCATCACAGGCTCCGAAGACTTTGGGCAGTGCTTTGGAGTCGATCACGGCAATGGAATTCTCTTGCATGCTCTCGTAATCAAAGGTGGTTCAACAACATTGCCTATTTTACAGGATGGTGCGGGAAAAAGAACCCCCCCGAAAGTGGGGAGTTCGGTCGACTCACCCCTCTCGCCACCAAAGCCCGAACCCGGTATAATAAACGCACTTGAGAGCGTTTCAAAAGAAAAGTTTTTGACTGATTGAAAAAAGAAACGCAAACAGAAGACAGCACAGCTTCGCCTTGATCGGCCTGATTAAATCCCGCAAAGATGGAGAAGGCGAGCCCTTGGGCGGAGAAACTATTTGATAAGTTACGAAACTCTGTAAACCTACACAAAAAGCCAACACACTCACCCCCCCCATGAGCACGGAACCTCAGCACCTGAACTTTATCGAACAGATTCTCGAAGACGACATCAAAGCCGGCAAGAACGGTGGACGCATTGCCACGCGATTTCCGCCGGAACCCAACGGGTATCTGCATATCGGCCATGCCAAGTCGATCTGCCTGAACTACGGTTTGGCTCGGAAATACGGCGGCGATTTCGTCCTCCGTTTCGACGACACCAACCCTTCGAAAGAGGAAACCGAGTACGTCGAATCGATCATCGATGACGTTCGGTGGATCACCGGCGATGCGCTGGACGGCAAAATCCGTTACGCTTCCGACTATTTCCAGCAGATGTACGACTGGGCCGAAGAGCTCATCAAAAAGGGCAAAGCCTACGTTTGCGATCAAACGCTCGAGCAGATGCGGGCCAACCGGGGCACGCCGTCGGAGCCCATGAAACCCGGGCCGGGTCGGGATTTTTCACCCGAAAAAAACTTGGAACTGTTCCGCCAAATGCGTGCCGGCGAATTCGGCGAAGGCGAACGGACTTTACGCGCAAAAATCGATCTCGGATCACCCAACTTCAACATGCGGGACCCCGTGATGTACCGCATCGTCAAGGCTCACCATCACCGAACCGGCGACGCTTGGTGCATTTACCCCATGTACGACTGGGCTCACGGACTCGAAGACGCCATTGAAAAAATCACGCATTCCATTTGCACCCTGGAATTCGAGCACCATCGTCCCCTGTACAACTGGTTTCTCGAACAGATCGACGAATTCTCCACGCCGGGCGCGTACCGGCCGAACCAGTACGAATTCGCCCGACTCAATTTAACGTACACCGTCATGAGCAAGCGGAAGCTGCTCGAACTGGTCAAAAATAATCTCGTAGACGGTTGGAGCGATCCGCGGATGCCCACGATTACGGGGTTGCGGCGGCGCGGTTACACGTCGGAATCGATCCGCAATTTCTGTCGCGAAATCGGCGTGGCGAAAATGAACAGCATGATCGACGTGGTCAAGCTAGAAAACTCGCTCCGTGAGGATCTGAACAAATCAGCCCAGCGCCGAATGGCCGTGCTCCGGCCCGTGAAACTGGTCATCGAAAATTATCCGGATAACGGCACGGAAATGCTCGACGCCGTGAACAACCCGGAAAACGAAGCCGATGGAACCCGGCAAATTCCCTTTTCGAAGGTACTTTACATCGAACGGGACGATTTTCTCGAAGACGCGCCGAAGAAATATTTTCGCCTCTCACCGGGACGGGAAGTTCGATTGCGCTACGCTTATTACGTCACCTGCACCGGCTGCGAAAAAGACGCCGATGGCAACGTCGTCGAAGTCCGCTGCACCTACGATCCCGAAACCCGAGGTGGCGATTCACCCGACGGTCGGAAAGTGCAGGGCACGATCCACTGGGTCAGTGCCGAACATGCCGTCGAGGCCGAGGTCCGGCTTTACGACCGACTCTTCACGAAGGAAAATCCTGACGACTCGCAGGACCCCACGGACTACAAAGGATATCTGAACGAAAATTCACTGGAAATCGTCGCCAATGCCAAACTGGAGCCGAGCTTGGGGCAGGCGAAGACCGCGGACCGCTTCCAGTTCGAGCGTATCGGATATTTCTGTCCGGATTCGGTCGATTTCACGCCGGAAAAGCCGGTCTTCAACCGCACCGCATCGCTCCGTGATTCCTGGGCGAAAATCGCGAAATAGCCCTCACCGTTCAGCCAAACGGCGCAGACGCCGGAGGGTTCATGCTCGTTAAACTTAAAACATTTTCGCTCTTGGGCATTGAAGCCGTTCCGGTCGAGGTGGAAGTCGACTGCTCCGATGTCGGTATGCCCAAGACGATCTTGGTGGGACTGCCCGAAACCGTGGTCAAGGAAAGCACGTACCGCATCGAGCGGGCCATCGATAATTCCGGGTTCTACAATCCGATGCACCGGGTCGTCATCAATCTGGCCCCGGCCGATCTGCCAAAACAGGCGGCATCGTTCGACCTTCCGATTTCCCTCGGACTGCTCGCCGGTAGCGGACAAATCGCTGCCGAAGCGCTGACCCGAATGGCCATGGTCGGCGAACTCGCGCTGGACGGGACCATGCGACCGATCAAGGGAGCCCTGTCGGTGGCGCTGGCCGCAAAGGCGCAGGGAATCGACAATTTGATCGTGCCCGCCGAAAACGCGAGCGAAGCCTCGGTGGTCGAAGGGCTCCGGGTCTTCCCCGTTTCCAGTTTGACCGAAGCGGTCGGCTTCCTCACCGGCGAGCGAGACATCGAGCCCGTACCCTCGGTGGACCTTGACATTTTCGACCGTTTATCCGAATATGAGTCCGACTTCTCCGATGTCCGAGGACAGGAATCGGCCAAGCGGGCCATGACCGTCGCCGCCGCGGGGGGGCACAACATGCTCATGATCGGGCCGCCGGGTACGGGCAAAACCATGCTCGCCAAACGTTTCGGGACCGTGCTGCCGAAACTGTCGCTTACCGAATCGTTGGAAACCACTCGGGTTTTCAGCGTCATGGGTTATCTCAAGCAGGATGTTCCGCTCGTGGCGACCCGGCCGTTTCGGGAGCCGCATCACACGATCAGCGAGGCGGGCCTGGTCGGCGGCGGTTCTCCGCCGAATCCGGGCGAAATTTCGCTCGCGCACAACGGCGTGCTCTTTCTCGACGAACTGCCCGAGTTCAACCGGCGAACGCTCGAAGTGCTCCGTCAGCCTTTGGAAGACGGTACGGTCACGATTTCCCGGGTGGCCCAGACGAGCACGTTTCCGGCGAATTTTATTCTCATCGCGGCGCTGAATCCGTGCCCCTGCGGTTACCGGAACGATCCGAGGCGGCAATGCCGCTGTTCGCCGTTCCAGATCGAGCGTTACATCAACCGGATCAGCGGCCCGCTTTTGGATCGGATTGACATTCACATCGAGGTTCCGCCGGTTGATTACACAGAACTTTCGGCTGAAACGCCGGGAACGTCCAGCGAGGAAATCCGGGGCCGGGTTCTCGAAGCGCGAACGATTCAGGCGACCCGGTTTGCCAAGTCGAAAATTCGTTACAACGCCGACATGTCACACCGACAGATCGTCAATCACTGCCGTTTGGACGGCCAGGGCCACGCGATCCTGAAGACGGCCATGGAAGATTTCGGTCTTTCAGCCCGGGCGCACGACAAGATTTTGCGCATCGCCCGAACCATCGCGGACCTGGAAAACGCGGAGTCGATCTCGCCCATGCACCTCTTTGAAGCGATCACCTATCGCACGCTGGATCGAAAACTCTGGACCTAGAAAAAAATATTCGGTTTTTTGCTTGACTTCTCCGTTCATGTCTGTTATGTTTTTAGCAGTTGTTAAAAAAGTAGCACTATCGGGATCGGAGAAAAACCATGTCGAAGAAAAAACCTAAGATCAAACTCGATATCCTGCCGCCTCGGGAACGGCAAGTTCTGGATGCCGTTTACCGACTCGGCGAAGGCGGCGTTTCCGAGGTGCTCGACGCGCTGGCCGACCCGCCGGGGTACAGCGCGGTCCGGACTATGTTGAATATTCTCGTGCAAAAAGGATTCCTCGACTACCGCCAGGAAAAGACACGGTATCTTTACCGACCCGTCCTATCGCAAGAGGAAGCGCCGCAGTCGGTTCTGAAAAATCTGCTTGACACGTTTTTCAGGGGAAATCCCGCCGGCGCCGTTGCCGCATTACTCAACGCGGCCGGGCCGGATCTTTCCGATGAGGATTTCCGTGAAATGGAAAAAATGATCCGGGATGCGAAAAAGACCATCGAAAAAACCGAAAAAGAAGACGACCGATGACCGCTTATCCGCTGCATTTACTGTGTGCCATGACATTGGTTCTTTCCGTCGTGTTATTGGCCGGATTCCTGTTGCGCCGGCGTTCGGCGTCGCTGCGTCATTCGATTTACGCCGCGGGAATGGTCGGCGTGCTGTTTATCCCCGCGGCGTCGGCTTTATTGCCGCATTGGTCCTTGACACTTTTTCCGTCGCAAAAAATTGAACCGCAAACGGTGACGAGCGCCGTGCCATCAGCTGATGCGTGCCCACGTTCACCGATAATTTCGATACCGGACGCAAATCGCCCATCGATTCAGGCCGCCGTGTCGAAGCCCGAAACCGTTGCATCATTTCAGGTTTTAGTGTTTTCGCGCGATAATGCTCGCGGCGTCGTGCTTGTCGTTTGGGGAATCGGCGCGGGTTTGTTGTTTTTGCGGCTTTCACTTTCAATTTCAGCGGCGAGAAAAATCGTTTCGAAAACGCGCCCCCTGCATGAACCGATGTTGGAAATCCTTTGTCGAACGCTGAAGATCACAAGGCCCGTGGAACTCCGGCAAAGCGAAATCGGCATTGTGCCGTTTACGGTCGGAATCCGCAAACCCGTTGTCGTATTGCCGGAAAATTCGGACCGCTGGCCTCTCGAAGAATGTCGGGCCGTACTCACGCACGAACTGGGTCATGTCGCCCGGGGCGACGTGTTTTGGCAACGCCTCGCGACATTCTGCTGTGCGCTTTACTGGTTTCATCCGCTTGTTTGGTTCACGGCGAGGCAATTACGGATCGACCGGGAAATCGCCTGCGACGATCTCGTCGTCCTTGCGGGTGAAGAGCCTTCGACATATGCTTCGGTCCTATTGCGGTTGGCGTTGAAACTCAAGGGTCGCGGCGCTTTGCGTCCTGTTCTCGGTTGCTCGGTCGCGATGGCCCGGCATCACGAGGTCAAGCAACGAATCACGGCCATTTTGGATCCGAAATTATTACGTAAACCCCTGGGGCGTGCCGGTACAATTCTGCTGTTTGCAGTCACTGCGCTCGGGGTGGCCCTGGCGTCCGCGATTTCACCGACGGAGGTTCCGAAAGGAGTGATCCCCCCTGAAAACGTGGGTATTTCCGGAGATTCGGACCAACAGGTCGAACTTCGGCTCACGGTTGTCGATGAAGAAAAACAGCCTGTCCCGGATGCGACGATTCGATTGTCGTACAACGACAACACGAAAACCGCCGTTTGGCATACGGACACCGAGGGTCGGGTTATTACAAAAATTCCGTTGTCCGCCGTACAGCCTTCGAACCAACTTTATCTCACTCATCGGGAACGGGGGCTCCGGGCCTGGGAATCCTTTTGGAACATCCCGCCAGAGTGGACGCCGGACAAGCCGATTGAGTTGACGTACACGATGTTCCGGTCGCGACGATTGACGGGAACGGTACTCGACGCCGACGGCAAACCGGTTTCCGATGCCATTGTCGGTTACAGCGTGGCTCCATCGGCTTTTCATGTCATGACGGACGAAAACGGACGCTTCGAACTGGACGCGATGCGATTTCAGCCGCTGCTGATTTACGCCGTGCATCCGACGTTCGGTGCGGCTGTTTGGTATCCCGACTTCCCGGCCGAGGAATCCTGGCGGGCCGAAGGCGGCGTTCCCGACGATGATTGGGTCAAAGGCGAACGCAACAACGGGCCGTTTACGTTGAAACTGGAGCGGCCTACGACGGTACGTGTCAAGGTGCTCGACATGGACGGCAATCCCATCGAAGGGGTTTCCATTTTCCCGAGTTATTTTGCAACGGAAAAATCATACTGGAACACTTGGGATTTCAGCGAACTCTTGGGTGTCAAGACCGACGCAAACGGCGTCGCGGTCTTCCCTTGGATTCCGACGGAAGATTATAGCACGATTAGTTTCAGCGTTTCCGGAAGCGACCCGAGGTTCGATACGGAAAGTCCGGCGAGGTTTTTCGGGACGGGTAACGTGCTCTGGAAAAAGGAGAACGACACAAAGGAGTTGGAAATTCGGTTGCCGAAAAAAATCCTGCTCCGGGGTTCCGTGCGTTATGAGGACGGTTCGGTTCCACGGGCCGGAATGCAGATGCACTTGAGCGGGAAAGGATACGATTCGGTCGGCGTGGAAACCGATTACCGGGGAAATTTCGAATTCTTCGTCAATGCCGGGGAAACCATTTCGTTGCATCCGATCTACAATCGTCATCGCAAGGAAAGACCCGCGGTGGCACAGGCGAAATTGCGAGTTCAAATCGGCGACGGGGCGACCGAGCCGTCGCGATTCGATTTCGTCCTGAAGCCCGGCGTGAAAGTACACGGAAATTTACCGAACGGTCAAAGTCGGCTCACCGTCTATGAAATGAGTGGTCCCGACGATAAAACCGGCAATCAGAATGAACGACTTGGCGTTGAAAACGAGGATGGCCGGTACGAAACCCTGCTGCCGCCGGGGATTTATCGCTTCGCCGTTGGAGGCAAGGACGACACCAAAGAATACGGGCTTGTGACCGTGCCCGGAGACGTTGAGGAGGTGCGGATTGACCTCGATTAAAATGGATTGTCGTGTGACGACCGGGTCGTTACCTCGTTACCAGGGAATTTCCATCATGCCGACGATCTGGTCGGCGATGACTTCGATTTGACGTTGTTCCGCGGTGAGTTCGGAATGCCCGAATTCGGCGACCATGTACGTCGTAGCCATGGCCGTACCGGAGCCGTCCTTCCAAGGAATCGCTTCGAAGTGACGGAGGTCCCGATCACGGCGGTCCTTCCAGGAGATTTCCACGGACAGCGTCATCACCTTTTGTCGAGGGTCGCTGAAATTGTTGTTGAGCGAAACACTTTGACTTTTCCGCACGATCCGACCGTCCAGGATGCTGTCCGCGGTAGGTCGACCCACGACTTTATACGGCGAACGTGATTCGATCCGCTTGCAGACCGCTTCGGTCAAGCGTTCGGCAATGTCCGGGTCGACCAGGTCGGACTTGAAAATCGGGACGTAGACCGTTTTGACATCCGGGGCGAACAGCGTCTGCGTACCGGCCCTGTAACCGGCGAGTCCCAGGCAGCCGGTGCAGCAAAGTGCGAGCAGAATCAACGGTCCGATTGTTTTCGATCGAAAAGTCGTCAATAGGAACCTCGTGCCTGGAAAAATTTCTTGATGAAACCGAACTGTTCCGGCTGGTCCGGTTTGTCCCGGATCTGTTCGAGCCGCTTGTGGGCCTTTTCGGCGTATTCCGTTTGCGGATATTTCGTAATGATTTTTTCGTAATAGATTTTCGCCGTGCCGAAATATTGTTTGCGGTCGTAAAATTTGCCCATGGTCCATTCTCGTTCGGCCTGGCGGTCGACGAGGCTGTTCTGGAGGGCGACGATTTCCTCCCGGCTCTTGCTGTCGAGTTCGCCCTCATGCTGGCGAAGGGTCACGGTGGCCAGTTTATCGGCTTCATTCAGGGCTTTGTTACTGTTTTCGGCACCGAGATAGGACGAAGCCCGAGCGTAGAGTTCGTATTCATGAGCCTTGGCGATGTGCTTGCTCAACGGGTAGTTTTCGCGCAGAAAACCGAAATAGTACGCGGCCTGATCGAAATTCGGGTCGCCCTGGTACCGTCCCCGATCATAATAGGCCGACGCCAAAGCCATCACGGCATCGTCGGCGATCGGACCGTTCGGGTCGTTCATGAAGATTGTTTCAAAGGCTTTTTTCGCACTGGAGAAGGTGCCGAAACTCGGCCGGGTTTTATCCCAGCGATAATTGTAAAAGCTTGCGCCACGAAAATCCTCCTGTTCCCAATAACGGCCCATGACGAACAGTCGCCGGACGGCGTTGTCGACATGCTTGGAATGTTGATATTTGACCGCGAGCGCCTCGTACTTGAGCATTGCCTTGGGATAATGCCCCGAGAAGAAATAACACTCGGCCGCCAGGTGCAGGGCGTCTTCCTCGAGCACGGAATCGGGCCACCGGGACGCGGCCGTGTCGAACAGCTTTGCAGCTTCGAGCAGCTTTTTCTCGTTCTTCATATCGGGAACGGAAAGCATGACCTGCCGACCCTTGAGCATGGCTTCATTGGCCTTCTTTTCGTCAGGTCCCAATCCGACCATGTCGCGAACCCGGGTGAAGAAAACGACCGGATCAAGCACGGACCAATCGAATCCTTTCTCCTGTTCCTTTTCCCAGTCGTACACGGGGAAATTTTCGTAACCTTCACGGGGGATGTAATCGTTTTGCTCGAAATGACCCACACGAAGGATGATTTCCTGCTCGATGTCTTTCTTTTTTTCCCGGGATGCAAAGGCGCCGTTCCAGGGTTCCATGGGTTTGAGAATCTCTTTTCCGGGGGTCGTGGGTTGAGCCTGGGCCATTTCACGGCGTCTTGTCCGCTCGGCTGCGGCGGCTTCTTCGCGCTTGGCGGCTTCCTCGATGGACACGGCATTGCGAATGGCCGCTTCGGAAGGGCCCACACCCCAGATATCCGTTTGCAGCCCCCCGTAATTTCCCGGGGCTGCGGCGGCCATGCTCGAATGGGGCAGCGGCGCATCCAAGGTTCCCGGTCTTCGAACCGGTTGAGGCATGAAAGGATCGTTGTCCGACGGAGCGAAATCGGCCGGGTCGAGCATGGGAGGAACGGGCTGCGGAGTGCTTTGCGGATTTGTAACGTTTATGGCTTGAGAAAATCCATCGTTCGGCTGCGGCTGGGGAGATTCGTTTACGAAATGTGAGCCAAAGGGAGAATCCGGGGAAACGGCTACGGTCATTTGGAGCGGCGACGGTTGAGCCTGATAAGGGTTCGGCTGCGGAAAACCCGGATCCGATACCGGTAGTGCCGTGATCGGTTGATAGCCCGCCGGTTGTTGATACGGCTGTTCATAAGGACCGGGTCGGGGTATCACCGCTTGCGGCGAATTCTGAACCGGGGCTGAAGTCGGAACCTGTGTCGGGGATGGATCATAACCAAACGGACCGGACGGAGCCGCCATCGGTGTAGTCTGAGAAATTGTCGGGGCCGGATTTGCCACGGGAGCATAGGGCGAGAAGGGGTCCGCCGAGGAAGCGACGCGCGGGGCTTCCGTTGCGGTAACGGGACTGATCACGGCGCCGGTGTCAAAGGGGCTTGAATAGCCGTCAGGAATCGCAAAGGTCTGCGGTGCAGGCGAATAGGCCGCCGTACCGGGAGCCTGTCCTCGATAAAGCGAGGCATCTTCGAGTTCTTCGTCGAAGGCATCCAGGTACGGGTCGTGAAAGCGGTTCTTTGAAAAAACGCTGCAACCGGCGGCGCTGACGATCAGCGTGATCGAAAGTACCAGGAGGGCCAAAAGACAAAATCGCGGTCGAGTTTGATTTCGCATGAACATCCTTGTTCCGTGGATAAGAGGGATCGTTTTATTCCGTTTCCCGGTCGTTTTGTGTGATAAATTTCAACCAGTCGTGCAGTCTCGGCTTCCTGCCGATCAGATGACTGAGGTAGTTGTTATGCAGTCCGCGAAGCTCACCGAGGATACCGCGGTTCAGTTCGAAGCCGGTCCAGCGATCGTGGGGTGTCTTCGGATCGGCCAGGATTACCAAGGCCCGAAGCGCTTCGACGGTCACGGAGACGATCTGCGAATGCCCCCGTACACAATCGGGGCACAGCACGCCGCCGTCCAAATGGCCGAAGGCGATCCGGTGTCGGGGAGCCTGCTCCAAGTCGATCATTTCACCGCATTCGACACATTGCTGTAGCGATGGTTGCTGGCCGATCGCGCGAAGCAGTAATTCCTCGAAACGCAATAAGCTCCGCTGGACGAACCGCCCTTGCTCAAGCCGCCCCAAAACGCCCACCGCGAGATTATAAATCGCGGGGTTCGCGTCACCGGTATCGGTTAGCAAATCAACCAACTCGGCAACGTAATAAGCGCCGTACAGGCCGGCAAGGTTCGAATCGGTCACACGAAACCGCTTAACCAGTTTCGACTCCGTGAGCAAATCGAGCGCATCGCCCCTTTTCTGGAGGAAGGTTACACGAATTTGGGCCAGTATGTCAAGAGCAGACTCGAAAGGGCTTTTGAGTCGACGTCCACCTTTCGCTAAAGCTTCTATTTTGCCGAATTCTTTGGTAAACAGCGTAACAATCAGGCTTGTTTCGCTGAAATCCACGGTTCGGATGACCAAGGCGTCGGCGTTTTGCATGAAAAAACGAAAAAAAACTGACAGCGGGTGCGCAAAAAAACGTCCCCGATCACTCGGAGACGTTCATTGTAAGGATTTACCAGGAACAAAACAAGGCGTTAGTCCGCCTCTGGGAAGACCGGTTCTTCGACCTTTTCGGCATCTTCTTCATCCTGTTTCGCCTTGAGTTCCTTGATCCGTTCTAGGGTCTTGCGCTCCTGTTCCTGTTGCTCTTTTCGAGCCTTTTCCGCTTCTGCTTTTGCCTGCTCCGCCGCCGCTTGAGCTTGAACGGCTTCTGCTTTCGCCTTTTCGGCCAAGGCTTGCAGTTCCTTCGCCGCCGTAATCTGCTTGGCCGCCTCGGACTGTTGCGTTACGGCTTCCACTCTTGCCGCTTCAGCTTCCGTTTTGGCCTTCTGAGCCTCCTGCCGGGCCTTTTCCGCTTCGGTTCGGGCCTCATCCAGTTCAGCCTTGGCATTCTCCAGGGCCATTTTCTCAGCATTAATCGCTTCCCGGACAGCCTTGAGTTCGGCGAGTTCGCGCGTCAGAATATCAAGCTGACTCTGGACTTCCGTTTCCTTTTGCATGGCGGCTTCAAATTGGGCATCGGCCAGAGCTTTTTCCTCGGCTGCTTCCTTTTTCGCTTGCTGTGCCAACCACATCTGGCATCGAGCCGATTTCATCGCGCGGGTTTCGATTCCCAAACAGCCGAGCAACCCTCGCTGCCGGACGTACTGGGCACTGGCAAAATCGAGCGAGCTAAGGGTCACGACCAAAGCGATCAAAAGAACGGCAAGTTTTTTCATGGTTCGAGTCTCCGTACTCTGGTTTGCGGGTTGTTAGTCTGCGCAGATATTATCGGAAAAGAAAGCAAAGGTAATATAGGTAAAACGAGAAAAGCGTCAAAGAAAAATGCTCGGCTTTACTTTTTTGGGAAAAATACTATATTTCGGTTTTACGCTTCGTTCGTTTCCCTCTGCGAGACTGTCATGACAATTTATCTTCCCCAGGGTTTTCGATTTTCGGGTGTTCACTGCGGTTTGAAGGCGGATCCGGCGCTGTTGGACCTTTCACTGATCGTTTCCGACATTCCGGCCACGGCAGCGGGGGTTTTCACACCCAATCTGGTCTGTGGCGCTCCCGTCCAGTTGAACCGCAGTCGGGTGCCGGGCACGGGATTTCGAGCCGTGGTGGGCAATTCCCGCTGTGCAAACGCTTGCACCGGCGAACAGGGGCTCCGTGACGCAACCGAAATGACCGCCTTGGCTTCCGAATCCGTGGGTGGCCCTGCCGATAAAGGATTGGCCATGTCCACGGGCGTGATCGGAGTCCCGATGCCCATGGATAAAATCCGAAAAGGCATTGCCGAGGCGACTCAAAAACTTGCAACCACGGAAGATGCCTTTCTCAATGCTGCCCGGGGCATTATGACAACCGACACCGTTGAGAAATACGTTACAAAGCGGGTGGAATTGCCCACAGGCGGTCTCGTGACCGTGGCGGGTATTTGCAAAGGGGCGGCCATGATCGCTCCGAAATTGGCCACAATGCTCGCCGTTGTGACGACAGACGCCGCATTGGAGCCCGACATGGCCCAGCAACTTCTTCGACAGACAGCAGACGTTTCGTTCAACTGCGTAACCGTCGAGGGACACACGAGTACATCGGACATTCTGCTTCTTCTCGCCAACGGGGCGGCCGGGAAAACGCCGCTTTCGGGCCCGGATTTCAATGCCTTCGCCGCTGCGCTGCGGGAAATGTGTATCGAACTGGCCGTGAAAATTCCTGCCGACGGGGAAGGAGCCACGCACTTGATTACCGTAGACATCGAAGGTTGCCGGGACGAAATGGCTGCGCGGATCATTGCCCGGAAAGTTTCCGAAGACGCCCTGGTCAAGACGGCCATCTGTGGAGCCGACCCCAACTGGGGCCGCATCGTCTCCGCATCGGGCACGGCCGGCGTGCCTTACGATCCCCGGAAGGTTTCGCTCAAGCTGAACGGTTTCGAACTGTTCCGAAACGGCGAGCCGCTGCCGTTTGATGCCAAGACCGTTGCCGCCTCGATTCGGGACAATCGGGACACGCACATTCTACTCCGTTTCGGCGAAGGCGACGCCTGCGTGCGATTCTGGACCACGGATCTTACCGCCGAATACGTCCGACTCAATTCGGATTACACGACTTGAGAGTGACGGGCGGGCTTCGCTTACAATCGTCCTGGCATTTTTCGTGGACCTCTCGCCATGTTCGTTCGCCGCTCCGAAGCAATCGAGCCAAAATAACGCCACATGTGATAGTGCCTTGGAACGAAAACGGATCATGCGGTTCGGCCCAGCGCCTGCATCACACGGTCGGTGATTGTTTGGATAATCGCTTCCTGTTCGGCGTTGGAATTCGTCGTCGGGGTACAACCACCGCCGCAGCCGGCTTCCTTCGGTGTATCCTCGCCGCGGCGGAACGTCGGAGGCTGGAAGGCGCGGTGGGCCACGCCGGTTTCCTTCCAACTATCCCGGAACACATCGTTCGCGCACAGTTCGCAGTTGGCCAGCTCGCTCCGGGGATCTTTGATACCCCATTGAGATTTCAGCGTCAAAAGCTCCTCCGCTTCCGACTTGTTGAAGTACTCCACTTTGCCCAGGTCGCGTGAAATGAGCAGGATCCGGCAATAAGCGTCCAATAATTCCGTGAGCCAGTACGCCTTTTCAATCGTGGGACCCACGCTTACGGTCCCGTGGTTGGCCAGTACGATGATGTCGCTTTTATCGATGAACGAAAGCACGGTGTCGGCCAATTCCTGACCGCCGGGAATGCCGTATTTCGCAATGGGAACGTCGCCCATGTAAATGTCCACTTCCGGCAGCACGCACTGCGGAATCGCTTCCCGGGCAATGCCGAACGCCGTGGCATGCGGCGGATGGCAATGGACGACCGATTTCACCTCGGGCCGCTTTTTCATGATCGTCAGGTGTAGCATGATCTCGCTGGTCCGCTTCCTGTGTCCGGAAATCTGGTTGCCGTTCATGTCCACGACGCAGATGTCCTCGGGCTTCATGAAGCCCTTGCAGATTTGCGTGGGCGTGCAAACGACCCGGTTTTCGTCGACGCGAAACGAGATATTCCCATCATTGGCCGCGGCGAAACCTTTGGCGTAGATACGACGTCCGATGTCGCAGATTTCTTCCTTGAGTTGGTGCAGGTTGATCATTGTTATCCTTCCGTGGTGAGTGGTTACAAGTCGACTCGGTCCAAAATCGCCGCGTTGTAGGCGTCCAAAGGTTTATTGTTCGGAAAAAACGGCATCGACGCCTCCGCGCCTTCGCTCACGGCGATCAACTGGCCCGAACCGGCGGAGAGTTCGTCGTAAACGACCAGTTCCTCGGCGGTCGATTCGGTGGCGTTGCGCAAATCGTTCTCGTTCATCGGCGCCACGATCTTCCACTGGCCCCCGGCAACCGAGGCGTGGCAGCGTGAAAGCGTCAATTTTCCGATGACTTTACCGATTCGCATATTTCTGTATGATTTCCAGCAGGCGGCCCCCGCAGCGGTCCGGATGGACGACGAGCAGATTCGCGTCCGTTTCTTCCATGTCTTCGGCAACCTGCCCGACACTGAATCCCGGGATGGCCCGGAGGGTCGGAAACCGATTGGCCTCGACGAGCAGTTTCGCCGATTGTCGGCTCAGGGCAATTCCGTACGAATCGTCGTTCGCCAATTCGTTCCGGGCCGTCGAGAGCAGGTTTTCAAGGCTGTCGAAGACGATCTGTTTCGTTCCAAGGCGTTTTAGCATCTCGAACGAAAAAACCGCCGGCAAGTGCGCCGCGAGCCATGTTTTTTTCGCCGTTTCCGTTTTCGGCCGGGGCAGTCGCGTCGCAAGCCGGATTTTCCGTTTCCGGATTTCATCCTTCGCCGAAGGCGTGAGCACGCATTTCGGTGAAACGAACAAGGTCGCACCTTCCCCGATCTGCCGGATTTCCGCAATGGAAACAACCCGGCTGTCAAGGTATATTTCAGCGTCTCGCTTGCCTTCGTTTTTCGGCAACGCACAAACGCCGATCGTTTCACCCTGCCGTTTCAAATCGGCCAGGACGCTCCGGACCACGTCGTCGATAATCAAATTCTCAATGTTCAACTGTCAATTCCGCTCTTGCCGATCAACGATTCCGATCACGGCCCATCGTACCGGCGTGTTGGGGAAACCGATCATTTCCGAGGTGAATTTCCCGTCGCTCGTGATCATCACATCGTCGCCCCGTCCCGCGCCGAGGCCGTCCACGGCCAGCACGGGCTCTGCGTCGGTTCGGACGACGAGCAGCTTCCAACCGCTCATACTCGGATGCTTGACCGTCGAAGTCGCGGTTCCGATAACCGTACCATGGAGCATTTTTACCTACCATTTCTTTGTTATACCGGCCATGAGGACGTTGGCATAGGCTTCGTTGGTCACGCTTCCGGCCATGGTCACGCCCGGCGCGACTTCGGCGGCGAAGGGCCCCGTGACTTTGGCCTTGAAAGCGTGCGAATAAGCGAGCGAAAACTCCAGGTCCTTGACGATCGCGTAGGTCGCCCCGACGCTGAGCGTATGTTGCATCATCAGAGGAGCGGCCACGTTGAGAGCCGAGCTGCGCGACGGGATCGGGTTTTCGTTCCAGCAATAGCCGGCCCGAACTTTCAGTTTCTTGTTCACGGTCCGTTCCACGCCGATGGCGATGGAAAAGATGCTGTCCCAGTCGAGCCCTTCGACGATTCCCGTGTTCGCGTTCACTCCCTTCTTGAAACCGGCCGTGTTTCCGTAATCGAAATACCGGAAATCCATGCCGATGACCGTCTTCTTGAAACCGTCGTAGGAAACGCCGAACGAAAGCGTCATGGGCAAGTCCAGGTCGAACGAGCCGTTCACGGGAATCGGCCTGCCATCGGGGTCCAAACCGACTTTCGTGCCCGAAAAACGGAGCGATTCGGCCCAGATGGGACTCTTGAACATGAAGCCGGTTTTGAAGTGGTTCTTGAAATCGTAAAATGCCCCGATCTGGAAACCGCCGCCCCAGGCGTAGCGGGTCCCGTAGTTATGAATCTCGTTTTCGATTCCCAACGGCTGGCCAAGTTGCATCGGATTGATCGAAAGCGAAGCCAAGTCGATGATCGGGGCCACGCCGATGGAAAGCCGATCCGTCACCTGGTAGGAAATCGTGGGCGTGACCTGGAGGATGACGACCGTGGCCGCCTTGGATCGATGGGCTAGGATCGGATTCGTTTCACCCACATTGTCCGCGGCGTACAGCGAAGCGGCGCCACCGACTGCGCTCATGCCGAGCCCGAACGTGATCGGTGACTTGGGGCAGCGCCGCCACACGAATGACATATTCGGAACCGGAACCGAGCCGGCGTT
>JBEBTM010000037.1:0-16458 GCA_040393745.1 Thermogutta terrifontis
GTGCCGCAAGAAAAAATTTCGAGTTCATACTCCACATCCATACCTAGAATCGTTAGAAACGTTCAATCCGGTAGTCGCCGTGACAAAGCGAAATGTAACTCTATTGTTTAAAAAGACTTACCGCTAGCCGATTGAAGTTTCCATCAAGCCGTCACGATTTCAGTATATCGTTCCAGCCCAATTCTGGCAATTGCAGAACCGTTTTGAATCGCCAGAATCTATAGAATTGTTAAAATACGAAACATTTTATATCAACAAGACGCAAAGAGGGATAAGATTCGAAAGAATCTAACGGTTATATCGGTTAACAGGACGAACAAAAAAGTGGTCAAATTTCCATGAGCCGTGGAACGATGATTGTGACAACGGGAGGAGGGTCTTTCCAAAATGTTCTCCAGCTTTACTTGCCGGAGGGGAAAGGAACCCGAATTAGAGAGATAATATTTAAGTGAAGAGGAAAACAATGAAAAAAACAATCATGGGATGCCTCGGCGTCGTGGCTGCGATCTTCGTGGCCCACTTAGCCCTGGCGGAAGCGAAAGCGGGGGAATGTGTCACGGTTTGCGATCCGTGTGCCGAAGTCTCCTGTGATCCTTGTGCGGCGACTTGCAGCGACTTTGATACGTCCTGCGATCCCTGCGACAAAATTTGCGACTTGTCGTTGCAGTGCGATCCTTGCGGTCCAGAACTCTTCGGTTGCAAGCCGAAAAAGAGCCTCTGGTTCCTCAGCGGACACATGGAAGCCGGTTTGTTCACCAACGAGTATGGCCGAACCAACATGTATTCGCCTGCTTGGAACGATATGGGGCCGGCACCTTGGAGCGGTAACACCGAACTCTTGAAGAACGTCCACAATTCCGATGCTCAGTTGAACCAGGCGCTCATCAATTTCGGCAAGAAGTTGAGCAAGCGTGGTTGGGATGTCGGTGGTCAGGTTACCGCCATGTGGGGAACCGACGCCCGATTCGCCCAGTCTGCCGGCATGGAATACAATGCTGGTCACGGTACTTGGAACGATGGCGACTACTACACGGCAGTTGCGCAGGCTTTCGTCGAAATCGGTTACAACAACGTGAGCGTCAAGGCCGGTAAGTTCTGGAACCCGATGGGAGCCAACCCACTCGATTCGACGGAACGGTTCTTCTACACCCTGTCCGACGCGTTCGGTCTCATGCCGGTCACCCAGAGCGGTATCCTGGCGACTTGGGACGTGAACAAAAAACTGTCCGTTTTCGGCGGTTGGACCAGCGGTACGGGAGACAATTATTACGGCATCAGCGAAGGCGACATGTTCTTCGATTCCAGCGACAACAATGCATTCCTAGGCGGAGCTCGTTATACATTCAGCAAGCGTCTCTCGCTCGCCTACACCGCCTTGATCGGAAAAGACGACCGTTATAACTGGGATCGCGACTACTTTGTCCAGTCCTTCATCGTCGGCTACAAGCCCGGCAAGCGTTGGGATTACACCTTCGAATGGACGCTCCGCAACGAAAAAGACGATTGGGACGATCATTGGGGCGGTTACGGCATCAACAACGAACTGGTCTATCGGATCAACAAGCGTTGGGCCATCGGTGGTCGCGTTGAATGGATTCGTTACTACGGCTACGACGACGGCGAAGACAAGTACGCTTTCTCGATCGGTGCCAACTGGACCCCGCGATCCTGGATCGTCGTTCGTCCGGAACTCCGTTACGACAAATTCGAAACTGCTCGCCCGTTCTATAGCAAGGGATACGATAAGGATAACAAAGACCAACTCTCCGGTGGTTTCTCGGCTATCGTGAAGTTCTAAATCCAAGCAAAATTGCCGATTTCGCTCGGCAATACGGAAATGAAAAAAGCCCACCGAAAGGTGGGCTTTTTTTCGTCCATCGAATTGTTCGGGACAAAGATTTATTGTAGACTGAACCCAATCACTCGAAAAAATACGGTACGATCCCGGATTCGACCGATCCTTGCCCGGTATGTCTCCGTCGACGACGTTCGGAGATTCAAAATATTTCGATTGCAATGCCGCAAAATTTAACCTGTCGTCAACTTCCCCGGCGCCGCGAGGGCTTCACGCTTTTGGAAATGCTTCTTTCCATTTCGTTGTTCATCGTACTCGTCGGAATTCTTTGGAACGTGGTTTCCATCTTTTCCAAGGCGCAAACGCAGGGTAACCGGCTTGCGGAGCGGTCGCAGCTTGTCCGGTCGCTGGAGCAACTTCTCCGTGACGATCTCCAGGCTGCGATCCAGGATCCGATTCACCCGCAACTCGCCGATTTGAAAGGTGACGACGACATCCGGCGGTTCGGCCTGAGCGGCTCGGAGCAGACACTCCGAATCGATGTGATCGAGATCAACCCGTTCGCCGTGCAGCCGGAAGAAACGGCCCGGCACGCCATGATGGGCGAAGTTCGAACGTCGGGCCCCAAAGCGGCGGAATTGAAAACCGTATTCTATGATTTTACCGTCGCATCGGGCCTCGCACGCCGGGAAATCGATTTTGAAACGCCGGACATCAACGCCCCGGGCCCCGAGGGGAGCGACATGTTGGCCCCGGAGGTCGTTGAATGCCGGTTCCGATATTTCGACGGAAAATCCTGGAGCGACACCTGGGAAAGTTTGGATCGGGGCGGTTTGCCCGTAGCCATTGAGGCGACGCTCACGTTGCTGCCGCTTTCCGAGGCCATTCAATTGCGTCAAATCCGGGGCGGAAGTACTCTTGAAGAAGCCCTTGCCCGGTCCGATTTTTCCGTCCCCGTAAAGAGTCGTGTGGTTTCCTATCTGCCTACTTCACCGGTTCGGAAGTTCGAGGAATACAAACGACCCGAACCGGAAAAGAAAGATGACTATCCTGAATTGGTCATGCCGGCCCAGGAATGGCCGAGTGTGGCGATGCCTGCCGTACTTCCGGAAGTGCCGCTGCCGGAGATACCGTTGCTTCCGGATCTTTCGGAACCGCCGAAACCTACGGAAACGGAAAACACCGGACCACGACAGTCCTGGATCCGACAAGGGACGCCGTGATTTTTCCTGGAAAATCGGGTGCCCGCCTTCGGTTACCCCGCAAGGATCTCATCGAGCCGTTTGGCGATTTCAGTTTCCAATTGCCGGGCGCAGGCTTCGTAAACGGCCGGACCGCCGCCGATGGGGTCGGAAATATCGCCGCCATCGGTTCGGAGAACGTTGAGCCGGGTATCGGCATTAGGCCAATAGGACAGGATCGCCTCCCGATGTCCGCGTGTCATCGTGAAAATATGGTCCGCGAAACGAACATGCGTTTCGTTGAGCTGCTGAGAACGATGGTCGGTCAGATCTAGGCCGCGTTTACGCATGGTTTCCACGGAGGACGCACTGGCCGGCCCGTCAAAACCGGCGGCCAAACCGGCGGACAAGACGACATAACCACGCTGTTCCACTTCGTCGATTGCGCATCCGAGCCGTTTGGCCAGCAGCGATTCGCAAATCCGTTCGGCCATGGGACTCCGGCAGGTGTTGCCCGTACACACGAAAAGAATCATGGTCGCCGTCAAACGCTCGATAGTGTCCCGTTTCACCGCCCCTTCTCGCAGCAATTCATAATGGTCACCCGTGATCCGCAGGATTGTCGACGGTTTCCCTTCGATGACGGGCCCGTCATCGACGAGCAGATCAATCTCCGCACCGAGTTCCGAAATGATTTCTTCGGCATCCGCGGCTTCGGGCCTTCCCGTCCGGTTTGCGCTGGTCAGGACGACGGGTTCGTCCAGTTCCTTGAGCACGGCCGCGGTGAAATGGTGTCCCGGCACCCGACAGCAAACGGTTCCCGCTTCCGAAACGAGAGTTCGGACCGATTCCGGAAGATGGTGAAATTCACTGATCCGGTTGGACATGTCCAGGACCAGGCTCACGGGCCCAGGCCAGCAGCGTCGGACCAGGCGTTCAGCCAGGGGGCTCATTTCCGTCGCAAACTCGGAAATCTGCCGGATACCGTGGAACGCCAAAGGCATCGGATGTCCGTTGCGTCGCTGTTTGATTTCCACCAGACGCCGCACGGCGTCCTCTTGTCGGGTTGAAGCCGCGAGTCCGTAGACCGTCTCGGTGGGCAGAACCACGACTTTTCCATTTTGTAAACAATCGACGGTCTTACGCACCGCGTCGGACATTCCGGCGGAAGAGGAATTCAACTCAATTTTTTCAAAAGGCATCGACGTATCTCACGGAAGGGGTTGTTCACCATAGATCGATCAAGGAGGGATTCTACTCAATTTGGAGTTTTTATTCAAGTGCCTGAAATCGACGGACGGGACAACGATTGCGAATCAGCATCCTGTTTTGAATGGCACTGTAAATTGAAATTATCGTACTCCGGTGCATACCGGTATTAACGCGGCATGTCGGTTATGGTAAAAACACGGAGTTTTGGTAAAATGATCTTGATCGATTCTCCTTGGATCAATTATGACTCTGCTCTCCTTGCTCGATTGGCTCACATGATGCCAAGGAGGGCTTTTATGTATAACGTCTCCTTTGATCACCGTTTCCGCAAGAGCCCCTTCGAGAAAATTTCTCAATCCTTTCTCGACGACCCCAAACTCCATTTCTCCAAAGTCCTGCCCGCCGAAACCATCGAGATGGTCTTCCGAGAACATAAAAGTCTCTTCGGCGGACAAATATTCCAATACCGTCTTCGTCGTTTGGGCGTTCCTTTTGCAAACGCTCTCCGACAAGAAAACCCGCTCCTGCTCCACGGCGTCGGTCGCATCGCCGCTTTTTGTTTCGCCGCCGGCGAAGACCTGCCCGATTCCGATACCGGTAATTATTGTCGCGTAAGAGCCAGGCTCTCCATCGACGCACTGCACGAACTCGTCGTTCTCGTTGCGAAAAACACCGAAACGCTCGCCCCGTCCGATTGGCTCTTGAAAGACAGGTATCACGCCAAGCTCGTCGGCGGTTTCACCGCAACCATGTCGGACACGGCGAAAAACCGTGCGAAATATCCGCAACATGAAAAGCAAGCAGAAGGCCGTGGCTTTCCGATCGTGAGAGCCTGCGTCGTCCTATCGCTTGCCATGGCGATGGTCGTCGATGCGACGTTCGCCGAATACAAGGGTAAGGAGAACGGCGAATCGGCGTTGTTGCGCAAAATGCTTTCGACGTTGCCTTGTCCTTTAAAAACGTCTTCCAACGCTTTTTCGGAACCGCCCTCATCCAATCTCGTACACTCACGAAATCCTCTTGGTGGCATTCGCCGCAATTCGGACAAAAGTTCGGATTGGCATCCAAATCATAAATCAAAAAGTTCGAAGGAATCGCGAGCATGTACGGCTCGTTCAGGTCACGCAACGCCTTACGGAACCAAGGGATACACCCCGTCTCGTCATCTCCCGCGATCCGTTCGCGCGGCAACATCCGCCCACGTTCGACAATCATTTCGAGCGATTGTTCGTGTCTCGTTTTTTCAACGATGTGTTCTTCCGGCACTGTGGCGATCCGGCAGCGATCGAGATCGTCCGTCCACTCCTTCGGCAAGTAAAGTCGCCGGTCGACCAAGGCGAATTCATCCGTTCCGGCATGAGCCGTTGAAAAAGTGCCAAGGATGACTATAATGCGATGACTACCTCTACCCAGCGCTGTATTTTTACTCTTCCGTGCGCTGCACTTTCAATCTGCCGTTCACAGCAGGCTCCTCATTTTTTAATTTTACGATTGCCAGGGTCTTTATATTCTTCCATCCAGTCCACGGCCATTTCCTCCATGATCGACTCCAATTTCTCTCCGAGCGGCGTCAGTGAGTATTGCGAAGCGCGGATGCTTCTTTTCGAGGGAATTTTTTTCTTTTCGATCATCCCTCGTCGACGTAATCGTGAGGTGTCCCCAAGAAACAGGACAGGTATAAAAGGGATAAATTCGAGTTCCCGGAGTACAATTCCGGTAGAATGGATCCCAGGAGAAAGCCATGTCCAAGAAACGAAAAACCTACTCGCCCGCCTTTCGTGCCAAGGTCGCCCTTGCAGCCCATCGCGGCGACAAGACCATCCACGAACTCGCCGCCCAATTCCAAGTTTCGTCGCAGCAGATCACGAAATGGAAGGCGAGACTCCTGGATCGCATTGAAGAAATCTTTCAGGATGACCGATCTCAAAAGAAAGACGATACTCCCGGCGAATCCACATTGTTCGAGCAGATCGGTCGCCTCAAGATGGAGAACGACTGGTTGCCGTATTTCTGAAATACAGAAAATCAGCCGAGATCGATTGACCGACGGCGTCGATTGGTTGAACCGGATCATCCGGGCTTGTCCATCGTACGACAATGCGAGTTGTTGAACCCGAGTCGGTCGAGTTACTGCTTCGAGCACAGGGCGAATCGAAAGAAAATCTCGGCTTGATGCGAAAGATCGATGAAATTTACACGGCACATCCGTTTTACGGCTGCCGGAAATTCGCCGCGATTTTGGACATCGACAAAGATCGAGCCAACCGCTTGATGCGGAAGATGGGCATCGAGGCGATTTATTCGAAGCCGAGAATTTCAGCGTCAAACAAGGATCACGAGATTTACCCGTATTTGTTACGTGATGTGCCGGTAAGGCGAACGAACCATGTTTGGTCGAGCGATATCACGTACATTCCGCTGGCGAGAGGGTTCGTTTACCTGGTGGCGGTGATCGACCGGTACGGCCGTTTCGTGTTGGCGTGGCGATTATCGAACACATTGGAGAAGAGATTTTGTCTGGAGGCGGTGGACGAAGCTTTGGGGCATGGCAAACACCCGGAGATATTCAACACGGACCAGGGGAGTCAATTTACGAGCCGGGAATTCACGGATCGGCCGAAGCGGAATGCGATCGCGATCAGCATGGACGGGCGAGGGCGGGCGTTGGACAACGTGTTCATCGAGCGGTTGTGGCGGAGCGTGAAGTACGAGGAGGTGTATTTGAATTCCTACGCGAGTGTCCGGGAGTTGGAGAGACGATTGGATCGTTACTTCCGTTTTTACAATGAGGAGCGCCCCCATCAATCGCTCCAGTACAAGAAGCCTTGTGAGGTGTACCGAGGAACGAAATAGAATCAAGATCGTTTTTCAAAAACTTCCCCATGGGGAAGTCAACAGCAAGTGTTTGAACTACTAAACCAACCCCTTTTCTGTCCAAACACTTGGGGACACCTCAAATAAAACAACCTTCGAACCGTTTTTTCGCAAATGGGATAGTATCTGAGAATGAGAAATCGCGGTGGCAGGAGTGCCATCACAATCAGATGGTACTATGAACGATTCACCGCCGTCTTCAATCCCAAATCGTATCTGTCGAGCCAGATTGATCCGATACCCTCTCGATCTCCGAAAGAATTTCCTCTTTCATTACGCCATTTGAAGAAGACAACAAGCACGTCGTCTCCCGTGGAAAATCGGTAAAAGATTCCAAGGCGGATCGAAGTGCTACAATATCATTTTCACATTCCGGAGGATCGGAAAAAACGTCTTTCCGAATATAAACGGATGATGCGACGAGAAGAGAATTTATGGTCATTGGATCAAGGCGTTGCCGTTCTCGATATGGCGTTTTTTTCGATCATGGAAGTAAAAGCTTGATTTTATGAGCTTTTGTTCCATGAATCAAGGTTCACCAAAAAACGAAGCCAAGAAGACGATATGGTTGCTTGGTGAACAGACTGCACTTGACCAAACGGATCGTTTCCAGACTTTTCTTTTCAGGGTGAAGTAGAGTGTCCGAAAAACGCCGGCGCCCTCCTTCGAATTATCACTAAAGTGAAGACCAATAAACAAAAGAAGGGACCACCACTGGGCGATTTTTGGGCAAGATTTTTCCGCCCATTTCTTGCCCAGTCATTCTGTCCAAATCGACAATTCGCCTCAATCCCAAACCGCCGTCTGTAAGATTGAGGTACGAATCTTGTCAAAAATGCGATTTGCTCGACCTAAAGAATTCTGTCAAATTAGGGCTGTTTCAAGAAAACAAAAAACGCCGTAACCCGTTAAGATTACAGCGTTTCTGTTTAAGTGGGCGATACGGGACTCGAACCTGTGACCCCTAGCTTGTCGAATCGTTTTTCGACCCCTGCCGGTTTCGCCTGAAGTTGCTTATGCACAATGGTTTACACCAACATTGCATTCGTTGCAATCCCTACCAAAACTACTCATAAGTGCTTATTTTCCGTGGGTCAAACTTGGGTCAACGCACGATTTTGGGTCAAATTTGGGTCAGAATCATATTTTGTACGAATTTGTCCATGATTCGGGTGAATTGCCTTCGGATATGAAAGCAGATACAATGGTTTTTTCGAGCCGTTGTACAGTCTCTCCTCCAAGCCATGCCGCGCCCAAAGTCGTCCGCCAAGCCATCTTTGTTAAAATCCGCTTCTCAATCAGCGGTGGCAAAATTTCCCAAGGCCGTTCGCGAATTCTGGGAAAACCTGACTTGGAGCGACCTTATCGATCGCTTCGAGACGAAGACAGCACAGCGGGGTCGTGACTATGCCGATTCTCATCAGGTTGAAACACTTTGGGCGACCGAGGATGGAAAAAATCTCCTTGGAATCGTCCAAGGTAACGAAGTATACCAAACGGTCGTTTCCATTGAAAAAGGGAAACGGAAAAACCAATTCATTTTGGTTTCGGCTTGTTCCTGCCCCGTCGGCTCCGACTGCAAGCACGGTGTCGCGGTCATCGGGACGTTTTTGGATATTCTCGCCAGCGACAAGCCGATCCTTGGTTGCACCGAACTCAAGGACGGCGTTTGGGAAATCACCTCACCTACCGGGAAGAAGTCGACACTGAAAATCGACATCGAAGACGATGTTGATGAAGACGACGACGGTTATTGGGGCGACGACTGGGAAGAAGAAACCGACGATTTCCCGCTCCGTAAACGGATTCGGCGTACGACGAAAGTTGTGACCGCCGGACAGAATTTCAAGCCGGAAGCTCTGCGGAAAAAACTGAACGCTCAAACGCCGGAGGAGCTTGTCGACCTTGTCATGCAACTCGCGGAGGACCACCCGGCCGTCCGCAAACAATTCGAGCAGGAGCTTTTCGTGGAATCCATTTCGAAAAAAGGAAAGTCCGACCAACTTGTCCGGGAGGCCGTCGAGATGATCGATCAGGGGGTCGACATCGGGAATTTCGGTTACTGCGGCGGTCATTATGGCGGCGGTCCGTCCGCCGATCTCGACTCCGTTACGGAACTTGTCAAACAGTGTAAAAAAATCGTCGACCCGCTTCCGGCTCTCGATAAAATCGTACGGCACCTTCTCAAAAAAGGAGGACGGTTTCTCGAAGCGACCGGCGCCGAAGACGATTACGAGTTTCGTGAAGTTTTCGATGCCGTCGCCAAGGTACTGCTCGCCTCGAAATCCGACCCGGTCAAGATCATCCTGTGGTCTTATGAGATGGACGCTCTGGATCAATTCGCGATGGTCGACGACATGGAAAAGACGATTCAGGGACACGCTTGGCCGCCCAAGGTCTGGTCCGATGTCGCCGACAAGCTGATTGCCAGGTTGGATAAAAAATCGTCCGAGCCGCGAAATCGGCGACAACTGCAACGGATCGTTTCCGCTCTCGATAAAGGCAAACGGCGGGAAGAAGCAACCGATCTGTTGCGAAAAGAAGCCCCGAAACGCGGTGAGCAAGAAATGCTTGCCGACCGATTGATTGAAGTCGATTGCTTGGACGAGGCGGAAAAGATCGCCGTTGAACAGCTCCGCAAACGGCTTCCGTCGATTTCGAAAAACGATTTTCACGACCGGGATTGGATGCGGAGACTCAAAATCGTTGCGGAGAGAAGAAAGGATTGGCTGACATTGGCGTCGATCCAGGCGGCGGAATTCTTTCGCGACCCGGAACGCGAAACGATCCTGCCGTTCTTGAAGACGGCGAAGATACTCAAGGTCGAACCGATCATCCGTCGTGGAATCGACACGTTTCTCCTGAGCGGCGAACTCCCGTCAGCCGTTGCGTTGACACTGGCCGGTAAAAAATCGTCCCCGGTAGCAAAAAAAGATTGGCCGATCCCTGTGTTTTTCTTCCAACCGAAACCTGATACGGCAGGTTCGCGTTACGATGTCCTCTGCGAATGGGCGATCACGGAAAACCGTCCCGGTGATGTCATCCGCTGGTTCGACGCCTTGAAAAAGAAACCGTCGCCAAAACGCCGAGTCAACGTGTTCGAAGTCGCCGAAGCCGTGATGTCGTCCCACCCGGACAGAACGTTCGAAATCTATCGGAAAGCCGCGGAAGAGGAAATGGATACGACCTCGACAAATCATTATCCGTTGGCGATCTCGCATTTGAGGAAGGCGAAACAAGCCTTGGAAAAAGCAAAACGGGGCCGCGAGTGGACGAAAATCATGGAAGATATTCGGACCAAACACCGTCGCAAGTCAAGTTTGATGAAACTGCCTGCTCGACGAACTCGAAGCCGGGTCGATCGTCAAGCAAAAACGCCGGTAGAAAACCGTTTGAACATGTTCATGTATTTCTGGCTTACGGCTCGACAACTTTTCGATCAATGTTGTTACACTCTGGCTGATGAGCGAGGTCGGGAGCAACGCGACCACCTCGTGGGTTCTCACGCCGAGCGGAAGCTCGAATTGGGCCGATGACCAAACCCGCTAGATGTTTCATGAAATCCTACGCCGATCTTCATTCCGTCGATCCAGACACCCTGCGGGCCGAATACGGCGAGACGATTCTCGCGACGTATTTGGTCGGCAGCCGGGCTTACGGAACGTCGACGCCGGAGTCGGACGAGGATTATCGCGGTATTTTTATCCTGCCGAGCCGGTACTACCTCTCGATCTGCGAGCCAGTCAAGCAGATTGCCGACGAGCGGAACAACACGACGTATTACACGCTCAAACGCTTTCTCGAACTGGCGGCAACGGCGAACCCGAACATCGTAGAAATGCTCTTCATGCCGCCCGATTGCTGCGTTTTCGAGGCTCCGCTCATGCATCGGCTGTTGGATCACCGCGAGATTTTCATCACGAAGCAGGCGTACACCTCGCATGTCAACTACGCCGCCGCCCAGATCAAGCGGGCCAAGGGACAGACTGAATTCTACAAGCCGTCTGAAGGCGGCGGGTTCCTCCGTCGGCTGAAAGCCCGACTGGGGATTAGTCGCCATCGCCGACCTTGAAATTGTCGTCCGGCTTGGGCATGTCCTGCTTTTCAATGTACTCCCGAACGATTTCATCCGTCACATTTCCACTGCTCGCCACGAAAAACCCGCGTGCCCAAACATGACGTCCCCAACATGCCTTCCGGATCACCGCGAACTCGCTGATCAACTTTCGCGACGAACGACCTTTCACTCGCTGTATCAGGTAGCTCGGCGAAACATGCGGCGGACACGACACGTACAAATGCACGTGATCCTTGCTCACATGCCCTTTGATGATTTCCACTTCCAGCTCCGTGCATATCTGACGAACAAGGTCGCGCGTACGGGTCGCGATCGTGCCCGTCAGCAACGGTTTGCGGAATTTCGTGATCCAAACGAAATGCAGCTTGATATCAAACTTCGTGTGAGAGGTACGGCGGTAATTGTCCATGCACCTCATTTTAACAAAGGTATCGCCTGAAGGCGAGGGTTTTTAAAATCCCAGATTTGGAAAATAAATGGGTCAATAATCCGCAACCGGAACAAAAGCCGACGGAACTCGATTTCTGTTGGTTCGTGCCTCGCGAGGCGCCGGATGGGCAATTTTCGTACCGACCGATTCCTCTCCGAAAAAGCGATGTCGACCTTTCATTTTGCCGCTGTGCGTCAATGGAGCAACTTGGCAACACTTATCGACTTTATCGTTACGACGAACCGACACGAGGCGTTTTCCGCAACGGAATGCTCGTTTGCGAATCGATTCCAAAAGCGGATGAGCATACCCGCTGTATCGGACTATTGATTTACAATCGGGCCGAGCATGAACGAGCCTTGCGGGACCATGCGAATTATTGGGATTGGCGCAGTCATCGCAACGACGCCCGATGGCAATCGCAGGAACGCGGCGAGCGGGATTACGACGCCAAGAACATGATGCACACGTTTCGCCCGCTCCTTTCCGGCGAGAATATTCTGAAACACGGCGTTCCGCTCGTCCGTTTCGAGGGCGAACAACTGCAAATGCTACTCGATATCCGCGAGGGAAAATATCCTTACGGCGAATTGATCCGTATGGTTGACGCCAAGCTCGAAGAATTGGACGGAACGCTGCAACACTCAAAACTTCCCGAAGCAGCGGACGCGACAGCGATTGACCGGTTGCTTGCGGAAATCACGGCGGAATGGGAAACGAAATATGAAAGAAAAAATTCTTGAACTCCGTCTGGAAAGAGGCAGTGTTTGCGCGGGTGACGATTGTGATGCCCCGCATACCCAAATCCTCTCCTTTGTTGAATCAGCAACCATTCATGACGTGGTGACTCGCATTTTGAAAATCAATTATCTTGCAAGCATCGCCGGTGGAAGAGCAACATGGGTCGTTCTGGGGAAAAGCAATATCCCTGTAGCGGTTTTGACGCAACAGTGGAGAATTCCACGTTTTCTTGTTGATGCGAATGCGGTTTTTACCAAGTACATTGAAGGGAAAATTCATATTCAATACCGGCAACAGGTTTCTCCTGATGATGTTTTCGAAGAACTGCGAAAACAATGAACGATCAGTGAAATCAAACGCAATTTTATGGTTTTACACGGCACGATCATTACCGACCTTCGCGACATTGAACAGAAACACGATTGCCGTGTCCTGCTTGCCGCCGAGGCGGGGAGTCGAGCATGGGGGGTTCCGTCGCCGGACAGCTCGGTTTTTTTACGTCCATCCGCTGGAGTGGTATCTGCGGCTCGACGAGCCGAAGGACACGCTCGAATGGTTCAACGGCGACCTCGACTATTCCGGTTGGGATCTTCGGAAGGCATTGCGGCTCTTCGCGGCCTGCAATCCGTCGATGAACGAACAGCTCGACAGCCCCATCGTTTACGAATCGAAAGGTGATTTTTCCGGGCAAATTCGCGAGCCGATTCCGGTGTATTTCAATCCGATCAAGGCGATGCATCATGATCTCGGCATCGCGGCGAACTTTACGGAACCGGTTTTCCTAAACGAACAGGTCGGCATCAAGAAACTGTTTTACATTTTACGTCCGCTGTTGGCCGGACAGTGGATCGCGCAATTCCAATCCATGCCGCCGACGGAGTTTTCGCGATTGTTCGACGAAACGAACATCGACACTGCGTTGCGCTCCCTGATCGACCATCTTCTCGTTCAAAAAGAGTCTGCCGCCGAACAGGCCAAAATTGCCGTCGCGCCGCCGCTTGCCGATTGGATTCGCACAACCTGCGAACGGCTTCCGAAAGAAACCGAACGATTTCCTCGCCGTGAGAAACCGGGCTGGGAACCGCTGCATCGATTGTTCCACGAGATCGTAATCCTAACCAACAACTGAGAGAAGCATAATGACCCGCGACGACGCCTGGAATTTGTTGACGCAGTACAACGACGACCCATTCCATCTCTATCACGCCCAGGTGATGGAAGGAGTAATGAAGTATTTTGCTGAAAAAGAAGGTTTTGGCGACGAAGCCGAGTTTTGGGGGATCGTCGGCCTGCTGCACGATCTCGATTTCGGAAAGTTTCCCGAAGAACATTGCGTGAAACAGCAGGAGATCATGCGGAAACACGGCGTCGATGAACGGATCATCCGGGCGACGGCCCCGCACGGCTGGGGGAACACCGGTGTCGAATTCAAGCCGGAACACCGCATGGAAAAGATACTGTACGCGACGGACGAGCTGACCGGTCTGATCGGTGCGGCGGCACTGATGCGACCGTCGAAAAGCGTCCAGGACATGGAGGTTAAGTCGGTCAAGAGCAAGTTCAAGTCGCCCAGCTTCGCCGCCGGTTGTTCCCGTGAAGTGATTCAAAAAGGCGCCGACATGCTCGGCTGGACTCTCGACCAACTTTTCGCCGAAACACTCGAAACGATGAAGCATGTCGATGTCGTCAAGTGAATGCCGGACAAATCTTTTGCACGGCAATGTCGATACAATTTATTTCGCGACAACAAAAGCCCTATATTGACACACCGTTTTCGATGGGTTACACTGATTGGAGTTTGATCGGACGCATCCTGTCCGTCGTTTCATCCTCCCCGCACCGCTTTGATACAGCGGTTATCGAATGAATCGGATCAATCTTTCTCAGGCACTCCGCCTGAAAAAACGTACCAAGGAGTTGATCGCCAAGGTCACTCAAAGCATTCAAACGTACAATTCCGTCTTGCGAGACGAAGGTTCCCGCGAAATCGACGTGCATCGGGCCTTGCACTTTCGGGACAAGCTGAAAGCCTATCTCGTCGATTTGAAGTTGCTACTTCAGGAAGCCAGTCGGCCTATCGGACGCGAAATTCTCGAAGTTTCCGAACTCAAAGACCGGATTTCCTTCCTGCAAAAGCTGAACGTCAAACACGGCAAGGTCGTTTCCGAAGGTTACCACCCGACGGAATTGATTTACGACGCGGCGATCCGGAAGAACGAGGTCGATAAAATGTGTACGGATGCTCAAAAGCAACTGGACACGCTTTATTCGAAGATCGACGAGTTCAACAGCACACATTTCGTCGAAGTCGATGAAGAGCCTTTCGCCGAGATTGAAACGCTGGGCGCATCGTCCGAATGAACCAAGCGGAAACAAGCAGTTGATGAGAAAGCGGATGCCAACTCCTCCCCGCCTCGGTCTTCCGACGGTGTAATCGGGCGGGAGATCAATCGGCCCTGAATCCGTGTACGGGCATGTCACTTTGCGGTTGCATGCTGAACGTCAAGAAGGAATGCTCAAGAGTCACTGTCTCAAAACACAAAGATTCAGAACAACTTTTCCTGCTTTCAATTCGCTAAAATTCCTCGCGAATCTGCTTGTTTCCGTACTTTTTATCGCAAAACCACTTTGCGAGTCGGTTCATGAGCGGCGTAGCCCCTTCATCCGACCGGACGTTCGGGTCCGCTCCCAATTCCAGAAGCTTTTTCATCGCGGCCGGTGTTTTGGCGACAAGCGACCAATGGAGCGGTGAATTGCCGTCATTGCCAAGATAATCCAGGTTTTTCAACGAACCCGCCAAATTCACTATATCTCCGAGTTTGTCTTGTGCCGCCGCGATGTGCAACAAGGAGAGCGTTCGCAATCGCGATGTCGGCGTCGAAAGAAAGGTTTCATCGAACACTCCGAAGTGGGCGAAATTTCCATAAAGCGAAAAAGCCCAATAACCGGCTGTTTCTGGAACGCTTTCAAGTTCTTTCGGCAGTGGAGTTGGTACGATTTCGTTCATAGCATGACTGATCAGCAGGAAATTCAAAACGGCGTTTGTCGATTCCGGGCTATCGTCTTCTTTGAATTCCCCGACAATCGTTTCGATTATCAATTGATTATTCTCTTGCCGGGTTTTGGCAATAACTTGGACTTCCCGCTGCCAACTTCGCACGAAAATGATGTTGACGCCGTCGAAAAAGACGGCCCATTTTTGTTTCATTGCTTTCGGTGCGAACAAAACACCTGGCTGTAACGGGGCGTCGATAGGGTAGGCGAGACGAGACTTGACGGTTTTCGCATTTTTTGGCGAAACGCCCCAAAAGATCTTGCCATCTTCATTGCCATACGACACCGCGTTTTCCGCCATTTTAGGATCGGAAGATGTCGAAAGAACGCCAAGCGTGATCGGTCGCAAGTCCAAGAGTTTGACATTCCATGGATTGTCAGACGGCTCAATCCAAGTCAACTCGACCTTTTTTTCAGCTGGTTTCGGTTTTTTCTGAAAAAAATCGAATAATCCCACGTTTCACCTTTTGTTTCTCTAGATTGTAGACGTGTCAATCTACAACCTTGGATCAAGCCCGGTTTCCTTGCGTTCTTCGAAAATCAATGCGGCGAGCGTTCGGCGGTATTCTTCGTTTTCGCCGTGGATCATGTTCTGCGGAATTGCTGCGAGGCTCCAGCCGAGTTCGTATTCCCGGTTCGAAACGCTCAATTTCTTCGACACGTTCTTCTTGCGAATCAATGATTCGTTCTTGCCCGGTTCGAGATAATCGAAGCCGTAAATGATTGTCAGGTATTTCTCGTTACGGACTTTGAGCATGTAAATCCGTGAGCGGCCCGGCTTGTTGCATTTGAGGACGAGCCCCTCGGTTTCCGGTGGCAGGTCGGCAAAATATTCGATCAGTCGAACGACATCATCGTCGCTTCGCAAGTCGACAAGCAGCCCGGCATCACGAGAAACCATGTCGTAGCGTTCGGCGACCGGAGTATCGTGGAACAAGATTTCCAAGCCGTTGCGGTTGACGATTTTCAAAATGTCGAACGGACAATATTCGATCGGTCTTGCCTCGCCGTAAATCGTGATCTGTTCCCGATAGACCTGCAAATACTGTTCCATGTCGGTGACCGGGACGTGCCGGTAGTTTTTCAAGAACCG
>JBEBTM010000038.1:0-16159 GCA_040393745.1 Thermogutta terrifontis
CGGAGAGCACGCACCTCGAAGATCCGGGCGCGCAAACGGAATTGACGCTGGACAACATCTCGGCGCTCATCGACGGTGAAAATCTGAT
The DNA here is from genome assembly GCA_040393745.1 of Thermogutta terrifontis. GTDB lineage: Bacteria > Planctomycetota > Planctomycetia > Pirellulales > Thermoguttaceae > WRKP01. Next base: position 89 of record JBEBTM010000038.1, read on the forward strand.
CCGTCACGGCATCCGGGGCTTCCGGGGCGGTTTGGACGGCATGAAATGCGTCCGGGTTTACGTAAAGCGGCCCGCGGAATTTGAAACGATCCGAAGCGTTTGCGAAAGAAGGCTGGGCGACATTCCGATTTTGTACACAATCGCGGATGTCTGCCGCCCGGAATTGCTCGTCGAAATCGAAGGTTTCGCCCACTGGGGCCGCGATGGGAACTGAATGCTCACCACCGGCTGAAGCCGGTGGGTTCCGTACATCGAGAGCTACGGACTGAAGTCCTTTCGCTCTCGGAAAAAAGCTGTTTACTGTTGGGCTCTTTGCCAAAATTGTCCTTTGGCAATAGCACGAAACCAACATAAACAAAAACTGAAACTCATTTCACTAAAAACAATAAAACCTAAAGGTGTCGCCTGAAGGCGAGGGTTTTAGACCCATCGTCGCGACAATAAAGGGACGCCGAACCGACGGGGTAGCGGGGGCTGCGCCGTCCGGCTCCGAGGTTACGTGCCTTCGCGGAGCATCTTGATGAACGGGTCGTAATGCTCTTCCGAAAGACCCTGTCCGAGCATGGGCAGCAGGGCTTTGATTTCATCATCGGACATGCTCCGTAAATCTTCGAGCGTATCCGGCGACGTTTTCTTCAACGAATTTATCGCGTCCTGAACCTGTTCCATCGGATCGAAACCGGGGGGCATTCCGCCAGGCAAAGGGCCGCCTTCCACGCCTCCCCGACCGACGAACATTTCCGGCGGAACGACTTCCTGCGCATCGATCGGCGAGGTGTAAGTTCGCATCACCGCACCGGGATCGTTTTTCGCCAAATCCTGCTCCGCGGGCAAGGCGGGCCGAATCGTCATTGTCATCGTGATTTCATTCACGGGATTATCAACGGCGAAGGACAAGCGAAACGGTTTCTTCTTATCACGCGGCATCGGCTCGTCGAGCTGGCCCGCTTCGAAGGTCATCGGCTTGGCGAGTTTTTCGCTTTTCCTCGCATCGGCATTGTATTCACGGACCTCGTTGGTCACGGTCACATGAACCGCCTGCGGCCCTTCCCCGATGACGAGTTCGTAAAGCAAGCCGTCTTCGGATTCCTTGACGACCTTGTAGGGTCCGAAGGTGATCAGGCAATTTTCGAACGTAAAGAATTTCCGGGTTCGCATCGTGTCCACGACCGTCAAAGTCGCCGGGCCCGCGTTTTGGACGTCTTTGCCGCCCGTCCTGTGGTAGATGAACGTCCGCGTCAAATCCCGGACATCCTTCGCGTCCGCCCAAGGATAAGCCTGTGAAATATCGTACTTGACCGTATCGACCTCGTTGGACGTTTCATAGCTGCTCAGCGCGGCGTACGTTCCCTTGCCGTTGTTCTGGAGTTTTCCGTCGATTTTCGGTACGGGATGTCCGAAGGAATTGATCAGGTTGCTCTCCATCCGGTCCTCGACGGTCAGGCCGGGTCGATCGTACCGGGCCCCGAGTTCACAGAGCGGCACACCGCCCCGGAGCGTGACGACATAAGAGCCGACGTCGCTGTGATTGCCGACGTCGTCGTTGCCGCCGCCTTTGAGGAGTACGGCCATTTCCTTGCCGTTGCGCCGGGCGCCGGGCCGGAGAATGACGACGCCGCTCTGCGGGAATTCAGTACGTAAAGTCTCCAGCGGCGGCTTGACCGCTTGTTCACGCGACGCCTTGCCGGCCGACTGTGTCGCCGAATTGGGGAAACAATAAACGCCGACCCGGTACAAGGCGCCGGGGCCGACCCCGAAGAACGGGGCCGCCTCTTCCAGCTTCGTCAATCCCAGTCCGAGTCGCTTGCTGATGAACGCGGTCGGATACGTGATCGGCCTGTCGCCCCGCCAACGGTCGCCGATGACCTCGAAAACCCCCGGCGCGATTTCCATGCGAAGTCCGTACAGCGACGCTTCCCGGTACACGGGTCGGGTAAACATGTCGGTGCGGCCTCCGGTTCCCTGAAAAACGACCTCGGCGATCAGGACCATGGCGGAAAACCCTTCATTCCAAGCGTGGATTCCATCCGGGGAGAAACCGTCTTTGTGGAACGTGTTGATATATTTATCGACATTGATCATCGTCGCGGCCAGGAAAACCGCACGACGTTCCACCTGGTCGACCAACGCAAAAGCGCACCCGAGCAAACAGGCATGGCAATCCGCGTTGCGATAACGATCACTGTCCGCCCAGGGAATGTATTGATAGTCGTCTTGCTTGATTCCCGCTTCATACCAAAGGAGGAAGCGTGCCTCGACGGTTTCCCTGATCAACTCGCGGATTGAAGGCGACAGTTTTCGACCCAGCCAATAATCCGCCGTGGCCAGATTCCAAGCCGTCCGGGCGGTTCGGAAGTCCGTAACCGCCGATTCGCCCAAGAACCGTTTCCCGTCGGAATCGTCGGCCGGGAGGCTCCATGTGGGCTCTTCGCAGATGACTTCGATGATCTTTTCGATGTCGCCGAGAAAACGACCTTTGTTTTCGATACATTCGGCGAGAACCAGGCGTTCAAGCCGATGACGTCGACTGTTGTATTTTTGTTCGTAATTATTGTTCCTGTCCTCGGGCGTTTCTCTCTTGGATGCATAGTAGAGCGAATAATCCATTTCGCTCGGCATGGGAATCGGTTCGGCAACGAGCTTTGTCGCTTCTTCGACCACGCCTTTGAACGGTTCCGATTGCCCCAGAACTTCCCAGGCTGCTCGATCGGTAATGGGCGCCCCCACGCCTTTCGCCGTTCGTGCGGCCGCAGCGATGCTCCCCGCCAAAGTTCCCGCCCGGTTATTGATGTTTTTCGTCCGTGCGGTCACAACGGGTTTGACGGCTCGCAGCTCGTCGACCGTGGGGATCGTCCCTTTTCCTTGCCGACTTTCCTGTCTCGACTCTTCCCCTTGCCGATTCGGCCGACCGCTTTGGGCGAAACAATCCGTCACGAACAAGAGACAAACGCAGCAACAGGACAAAGCGAAACGCGACATGACAGGAACCGGGAAAAAGGAAAACGAAGCACAAGTCCATTCGACAACACGCCGATTCTATCATAACTTGTTTCGCAATACAAGAACAAACCCCGGCAACAAGAGTCTCAAGTGAGGCGAAGCTAACGTCCCCTGAGATTTTCCTACGGGGGTCTTATTGACGCACCTCCGATTTTCTGTTAGCCTGTTTGTCAGATGGAACGCGACGGATGATTCGTGGCCACGGACGGCCATTTTCCCTTTCGATGCAGAAGACGACCCGCGACGATGGGTCTTTTTTTATGCCCCGAGTTTCCGGGGCGGAGTTCAAAGCTTCCGTCGGAAATTCTTATGGATCACGCCGAACGAACACGACAACTCGAAATCAAGCCCGTGGGGCTGCTCCTTTTGGAGTTTTCGATTCCGGCCATCACCGCGGCGGTGATCAACGCTTCGCACAGTGTCGTGAACCGGATCTTCGTCGGCCAATTTCTCGGCCCCGACGCCGTAGCCGCCGTGACGCTTTCCATGCCCATCATGACCGTCATGCTCGCCGCGGGCATGATGATCAGCATCGGCAGCGGGTCGCTCATTTCCATCCGGCTCGGCGAAAAAAAACTTGATGAAGCCGAACAACTCGTCGGCCAGGCGATTTACCTGTTCCTCGTTTTGGCCGTGGGTTTCTTCCTCTTCGGGATGATCTTTCAGGATCCCATGCTGCGTTTGTTCCGGGCCAACGATTCCGTAATTCCTTATGCCAAGGAATACATCTCCATCATGGTTTGCGGCGCGTTTTTCCATGAAATGTCGTTCGGCGTGAACGGTTTCCTGCGTGCCGAAGGCCGGGCCCGGGCCGCGATGGTCACGATCCTGATTTCGGCGCTGTTGAACATCGCTTTCGACTTCCTTTTGCTCGGTTTTTTCCGCACGGGAATATGGGGGGCCGCGCTGGCGACGATTCTTGCCCAGTTTTTCTCGACTGCCTGGATTATGTGGCAATATTGTTCCGGAAGAACCTTGCTCCGGTGGCGATCGAAATACATCCGCTGGAATGGCGAACTGGCCCGATTGGTGTTCCTGATCGGGATGCCGCCGTTCATCATGCAATGCCTGAACTGTGTCCTGCAGGTCATCCAGATGGCGCAGCTCGGCAAGTACGGCGCGATTTACGGACTGGCCCACGGCATTGAAAACGGCGATACCCTGGCCCACAACGTCATCGGAATCATCATTCCCGTTTCCATGTTCATTTTCTTCCCGCTGCTCGGCTTAAACCAGGGGGTTCAGCCGATTATCGGTTACAATATCGGAGCCCGGAAGTTCGATCGGGTCGCTCACGCGCTTCGGCTCACATTGATTTGCTCCATGGTTTTCGCGCTGGCTTGCACCTTGGCCGTGATGCTTTTTCCGGAACCGATTCTCCGCATGTTCGTCGATGCCAAGGACGATTCCAGTCGGGAATTGATCGTGTTGGGGACGCATGCGATGCGCATTTTCATGGCCATGTTCCCCGCCGCGGCGGTCTGCGTGGTCGCGGCCGGTTATTTCCAGGCCAACGGCATGCCTCGCAAAGCGATCGGCTTGACGCTGGCTCGGCAGTTTTTCTCGCTGATTCCCCTGCTACTGCTCCTGCCGCCGCTGATGCACTCCTGGCAGGGCTTCAACGGCATGGACGGCGTTTGGTATGCGACCCCCCTTTCCGATTTCACGTCATTCGTCCTCGCCGTGATTTTCCTCGGTATGGAATTCCGGCGATTGAAAATGATGCACAACGTTGAAAGCGGCGCGCCTAAACGGGAGAATCATCATGAAACATAATGTTCTTGTGCCGGTTTCGCATCCGCTGGGCGGCATTCGTTCGTACATAATCTACTGCTTCAAACGGCTGCACGCCGAAGGGGCCCGGTTCACGTTTCTTTCCGAGGCGGGTCCGGCGTTCGAGTCGTTCAAGCGGGACGTGGCCGACTGGCAGGGCACGGAATTCATCGACACCCCGACCGCCGGCGGTAGCAAAGGCGCGTTCTTCACGATCCGCAAAGCTATTAAAGAACGAAAATTCACGCTCATCCATTCGCAGGGGCTCCGAAGCGGCACCGAGGCGGGCGCGGCGAACTACTTCCGGCAGATTCCGCATTTCGTCACGCTGCACGACGTGATCGTGCCCATGAACGACATTCCCGGCCGGTTTCGAACGCTCAAACGCCTCGCGATTTCGCAGCTTGTCCGCCATGCTTCGGTGCTCATCCCCGTGTCACACGACTGCGCGGAGAACCATCTTGAACATTTTCCCGCCTGGCGACGCGGGCCGGCCCGGATGGAAACGATCCTCAACGGCATCGACATCCACCGGCTCGACGCGGCCGACGACGTAGCGTACCGGTCCCCGGGGCTGCGCGAGACATTCGGCGTTCCGATCGGGGCCGCGCTTGGCGGATTTTTCGGACGTTTTATGCCGCAAAAGGGTTTCGATCTCATTTTGGACGCCTTGGCCGTGCTCGTGCGGCGCGGCTACGGCGACCGTTTCCGGCTCCTGGCCACGAAGGACCCAAACGGGTTTCTCAACGAAACGATTCGGGATGCGACGCAAAACCCGGACATCGGGCGGATGGTCTATTTCATCGAGCCGGTCTCCAACGTGGCTCCCCTGCTTCGTCAATGCGATTTGCTGGTCATGCCGTCTCGCTGGGAAGCGTGCGGACTTTTGGCCATGGAAGCGATGGTACTGGATACGCCCGTGGTGGGGACCGATTGCCTGGGGCTGCGTGAAGTTCTCCGGGATACGCCGTCGTTGGTTGCGGAAAAGGAAAATGCCGAATCGCTTGCGGAAAAACTGATCGAGTTCATCGAACATCCGACGACGGAAGCCGCCCGGAATTATGTCGCGGAGGCGAGAAACCGCTTCGATGTCCGGCGTACGACTGATGCGCTTCTTGAACTCTATCGACGGTACGAATGAAACGTCTCTCCATCAAGAGCCCAAGTGGATCGCATCGCAACTCGAAGGCAACGTCGCCGTCTTTCGGTCATCGCGTCACGAATATTTTCGAAACGCGACGACGCTGTTGTGACCTCCGAAGCCGAGTGACATGGACAGCGCGGTCCTGATTTCGCCCGTGCGGCCCTGGTTCGGAACGTAATCGAGATCGCAGTCCGGGTCCGCTTCGTCGAGATTGATCGTTGGCGGAAAGAAACCATCGCGGACCGCCATGGCCGTGATGATCGCTTCCAAACCGCCGGCGGCGCCCAGCGCGTGGCCCATCATGCCCTTGGTCGAACTTACCGCGAGCTTGTAAGCATGTTCGCCGAACGCCAGCTTAATCGCCGCGGTTTCCACGGGATCGTTCGTCGGTGTGGACGTACCGTGGGCGTTGATGTAATCGACTTCATTCGGCTGAACACCGGCGTCCTGCACGGCAAGCTGCAAAGCCCGGGCTCCACCTTCGCCATCGGGACTCGGGGCCGTGAGATGGTATGCATCGGACGTGGCGCCATAACCGACCAACTCGGCGTAAATCTTCGCGCCGCGCCGTTTGGCATGTTCGAGCTCTTCGAGTACCAGAATGCCCGACCCTTCGCCCATGACAAAGCCGTCACGGTCCTTATCGAAAGGTCGGCTCGCTTTTTGCGGCGTGTCGTTGAACGCGGTACTGAGCGCTTTAAGCTGGCAAAAGCCGCCGATGCCGTAGGTCGTGATCGTGCTTTCCGTCCCGCCGGTGAGAATGACGTCGGCCCGATTGCAACGGATCCGGTCCAAGGCGAATCCCACAGCGTCCGTGCCCGACGCGCAGGCCGTAAGAACGGTATGCGCCGCGCCTTTGATGCCGAGCATCATGGACAGATTTCCCGCCGCTTCGTTGGCGATCATTTTGGGAATCGTCATCGCGGGAATTTTCGACGGGCCTTTTTCAAACAGTTTCTGGTGCGATTCGTCGTCGATTTCCAAACCGCCGATGCCGTTACCGAGCGTGACGGCACAGCGATTCGGATCGGTGAAAGTGAAGGCGTCAAGCCCGGCGTCTTTCCAGGCTTCTTGGCCCGCGATCATGGCAAATTGGGAAAAGAGCGCCGTTCGCTGGACGGTCCGGCGATCGAAATAATCTTCGCCCTTGTAATTCTTGACCTCACCAGCCACTCGGCAGGGCAAGTCTGAAGCGTCGAACCGGGTAATTGGGCCAATGCCGCACTCCCCTGCCCTGACGGCATTCCAAAAATTGTCCAAACCGACCCCAATCGGGCTGATCACGCCCATTCCGGTAATCACGACACGCCGCATTCCACTACTCCATGGTTTATTAAGAAATATCCATTTTGACAAAACGCAAAAAAATGTCACGTCTATAATGTTACTCCAAATCACCTTCCTGTCAACGGGGTTTTTGAGTGACTGGCGTTTACTGGACACATGGCGTATTGTATTCTGCCTGTTTTACACGGAAGCGGGAACGGGTTATGAGCGATACAAGTTGACGGTCGGGCTCAATTGGAAGCCGACGAAGTGGCTCACCGTTAAACCTGAATTGCAATTCGACTACAGCGATGGAACCAAACCGTTCAACAAGCCCAAAGACGGTTCGTTCGGCAGCCGTAGCGGGCAAGTCAGCGGCGGCGTCTCTACCGTGATCCTGTTTTGACGATTTCGAAGCAATACAGCATCGTCCCGATTCGCACGTAGAGCCGATTGCCTTGCACGACGGGATGCGAATACGCTTGTCCCTGCTTTGCGCCGGATAATTCCAACCGAAAGAGAACATCGAAATCCGTCTCCCGTGGTTTGGCGACGACGAGTTCGCCGAATTCGGTCAGGATGTAAAAAAGTCCGTCCTCCAAGGCAAAGGACCCTCGCGTGATTTTACGGTCGAGAAAAACGTCGGTTCCGTCTTTCCACCGAATGCAGGCGAAGCCTCCGCCACGTTTGTTCGTAGAGCCATAAAGCCTGTCGTCGATGAGCGTGACGCCGCCATGCGCGTTGGCCAGAAGCTGATTGGTCCAAAGCTCTTTGGCTTGGACCGATTCGCCGTCGCGGACGAGTTTGAAGCATTTCGTATCGCTGCCGGCCCCGTTGCTGACAAGCAAGGCCCCGTCATGGTAAATCGGATTGAAAATATTCTCGTCCAGTCGTGCCGGATGCCGAATGTGGAATTGCAATTGACCCGACTGTCTGTGAACGACGAACACGCCCTTGGCATCCATCGCGGCCATGAGCGGCAGACCCTCGTACTGGAACGATACCGGCGTTCCGTAACCGGCCGCGTGACCCGTCGACTCGGCCAGCCACAACGTCTTGCCGGTATGGCGATCCAGGCAAAGCATGGACCCTCGTTCACCGCCAAGCTGCGAAAAGAGTCGATCTCCGTCCCGGACCAATGACCCGCTGCGTCCGTAAAGAACGTTCGGCGTTTCATAATCATGGAGCAGATTCCGCCGCCAACGAAGTTCGCCCGACGCCGCGTCAAGACAGACCAGTTCACCGTGCGGTGATTCGTCGTAAAGTAACCCGTTGACGACAAGCGGCGTGCCCCGGGTGCCGGGAAAGAGATCCGTCCAACCGGGCCCTGATAGGAATTGCCAAACGGGCTTGCCATCAAGATCGAGACAGAACACGGTGTGCATCGCGTCCTGATTCGCCGTGAGATAAATCCGTTCGCCCACGATGACAGGCCGGGAATAGCCCGGCTCGGGAGCGTCGCCCAAGTCGACCGTCCACAAAGGCAATAGCGCAAGGATCGACAAAGCGATTTCATTCATGGCAATGACGCGTAGGCAAGTCTTTTGTTCCTGGAACAAAAAAAACGCCTGTGAATTTGGGAAACCTCATTCACAGGCGAAAGTGCAATCGGTCACGGCGTCATCGCCGCCGTGACAAAGGTCGTAAAGGCCGGACTACATCGAGGACTTCTTGCAGGCCTTTTTGCAGACCTTCTTCGTGGCCTTCTTCGCGGCCGGCGCCTTCGTCACGGCAGCCTTTTTCACGGCTTTCTTGGCGGCCTTTTTCACGGCGGCTTTCTTAACGACCTTCTTTACGCCCTTTTTGGCGGCCTTCTTCGCAACTTTTTTCGGCATGGATCCATCTCCTGGAAAAAGTAAAAATCAGGACGAAACAACACGTTTCACCCTTTGGGTTTTGTGGAATATCCTTTCACGGTGAAAGGGTATTCCCCCTTGTGGTTTTATACCATCGAAACGCACGGAGGGTCGGCAGGCAAAATTCATCTTGCAGAAAAACGACGTTCTTTGGCCCGAAACGATTCGGTCCGCGGGAAACATGCTTTCTTGAAGAGTCGACAATTTCGCGAGTCCCTTCGACGTTTCGCAAAGGCCAAGGTGATTCGGCGTCGCCGATATGTTTCGGCGTCGCCGTTTACCATCACATCCCGAATACGCTTCCGGATGTCGGCTCATCTGCTACCTGTCGATAACGATGATAAACAACGGTCGAATGAATCGTTTGCCATCCCTCCATCAACGATGAGCTCTCGGGCTCGGATCGTCATGTCGTCGATGAGTTGTCTTGTTCTGAGTCGCTTATCATCCGGTTCATAACTCATCGCCGTGCGATTCACTCTTATTAGTGAACAGATTACACAATTTTACGGAACGTTCAAGAGTATTCCGAATAATTTCCGAAAAATTTTAAGAATTTTTTTATGATTCCTCGCCGCTTGAAGAATGTTATCACAGGCCTTTGGCGCCCGAAAAACCAACGTGAAAAGCCTTTGGCGAAACCTGGAACGCTCTCCCGTCGGTGTGTCCGGGGCAAGCCGGCATCGTGCCCTTTGTTTTCGATACGAAAAACATGACGCCGGTTTGAGCCTTTAATTCCAACGCCGGAACGATTTGCTTGTCAGCTCGAAGTAATTTTGAAACGCAAAATAACCGAAGAACATGGGCAGGAAAAACTGCCCCTTCAGGATTGCCAGCACCGAGCAGATCGCGGCCGTGAGAATCGACAGGATGAGCGAAATCTCGACACCGCGACGACGGAAGAGCCAACAAAAAATTTCACGTGAAATTTGCCCGCCGTCCATCGGATAAACGGGAAGAAGATTGAAAATACCCCAGAGTACTGAAACGGCAACAATGAAATACATCCAGATGTAAATCCAAAAATGGACGCCCAGCCTCGGAAGTTCACCGGCGAAAGGCCGCATGAGGAGTGGCGTGACAAGCGGCATGATCACGAAGTAGAACAAAGCTGCGAGGAGAAAACCCGCGAACGGACCCGCAAAGGAAAGAAGAACCTCGCAAGCCGTACCGGCAAAGCCGCGTTTGCGTTTATGCGGAATCACGGGAATCGTTACACCGCCGACCGCGTGGAGTACGATACTGGCCGGAACCCCGTAGACATGGCGAAAAACAAGCGCGTGACCTAACTCATGAACCAATACCGAAAGAAAACCCGCCGCGACGAACGCCGTGACCGTGTGGATCATCGTCGCAAGATTCGGAAACGTCGACGGTATTCCAATCAGCGCGATGACAATCCAGAAAAACGGTTGAACACGAACGGGGAATCCGAAAAGACGAAACGAAAGATCGTGAGGGGTGGGGTGCAGGGAGAACATGGTATGTTAAGAAAATGGCTAGGTCGCTCACCGAATGGCATCGACTAAAACCCGCGCTGCGCGGTCCAAGGGGGAATCGATGCGGTCTGCCGTGCGAAGCAATTCCGCCAATCGCCGTTTTTGTCTTGCCAATTTTGCCGGGTCCGAAAGCCAATGGATCAAATACGCCGCCGCGTCTTTGGAGCGGTCCTTGGCCGTCAAAAATTCGGGGAACAACATCCGGTCTCGGTCGGCCGGGCTCGGTTCGGCGGGGATGACGCTCATTGACTTTTCGTAAAACACGGGAGTCCGGCCCGTTTCGGCGTCGTATTCCCGGTCCACGGCCAAAAGATTGACCAGCGTGATGTACCGCGTGCGACGAAAGAGCCGTTGGATGAAAAGCGGCAGCGAACCGACCCGATAGTAAACCACGGTCGGTTTATTGCAGGCCAAAAGTTCCAGTGAAACCGAGCCGGAAACGGCAATACAGCATTCCGCGGCCCGGATCAGCTCCGTGGTTCGGCCCACGAAGATCGGAATCGTCAGCCCAAGCTCCTTGAGCCGTTCCTGGATGTACTCCGCGTGCATGGTGCTGAACGCCGCGATGGCGGGCCGGATGTTCGGGCACACCGAGCGGACATATTCCACGGCCAGGATCATTTCGTCCAGATTGGCTTTGACTTCCTGGTTCCGTGAGCCGGGCAGGATGGTCAGCACGGGTCCGTCACCATAGCTTTCATAAAAACTTTCGAGGAACGCGGGGTCGGATTTCTTTCGTCGGATTTCTTCGAAAAACGGATGTCCGATATAGGTGCATTCGCAGCCGTGTTCTTCGAACCATCGCATTTCAAACGGCAACGGGCACAGAACACCGTCGACGAAGCGTCGCATCTTCTTGACCCGCCATTGAGCCCAACTCCAGACCTGGGGCGGCATGAAATAGTACACCGGAATGCCTCGCTCTTTCGCCGCCTTGGCAACGTGCCAATTGAAACCGGGATAGTCGACCAAAATCACCGCGTCGACTTTTTCCGTCATGAAATACTGCTTCGCCTGTTCGAGAAAGCCGCGGAATTTAAAATAATTCGTAATGGCCTGGAAAACCCACATGATGGCCAATTTGGTCATATCGACCAAAAGTCGGCAGCCGGCCTTCTCCATGCCCGGTCCACCGAAGCCGACGAACTCCGTCTCGGGGGCGTATTCCCGAATCTTCTCGATCAACGCCGCCGCATGCGCGTCGCCGCTGGGTTCTCCCGCCGAAAAAAACAGTTTCATGAAAAAGATTGAATGGTGAATGTTCTTCTACCAAGAGCCACGGGTGAATCGCAGCGAAACTTGGAGGGAAGACGGTTTGGCCCTATTCGTCACTGTTCTTAAGGTCTTTTCCGTAACCATGCAGGAGCCATACCAGGGCTTCGCGGAATTGTTTGACAGTGACCGGCATGCTCAAGACGACGCGGTGATGTTGCGGCGTGACGGAATCGGCCCAATCGGATTGACTCGGATCCAGGAGCAAAATCGCGGCCACGTCTTTCAGGGCACGGCGTTGGGCAAAGTCGTTGAACCCGCGCACGGCCCGCATGCCGAGCGACTGGCCATTGAAGACGATACACTGCGCGACCAAATCGTTTTGGGAAAATTGCTTCATGATGTCGTCCGGATCTTCCACGGAGACCGTCTTGTATTCCAGCTTCCCCATGAGCGTTTCCAGGCCCTTACGGGTTTTCGGATTGGAATCGACGAGCATGACCGTGGCGGATCGAAGCTTTTTGAGTCGACTTTCCCGATCCTCCTGCACCGCCTGCAAGCCGTCGAAGCGGAGCGAGGCGGCCGTTTCATCGGCCGTACCCGCCTCAATGCGTTTCATGACGCCTCGCAGGTCGACGAGCATTTCGCTGGCCGTTTGGTACCGCTGGTCCGGATTGACCGTCATGGCCTTGTTAATCAGGAACGACAAGGATGCCGGAAGACCAAGCTCGACGGACTGGACCGGCCTGACGTTGAAAAAACGGTTTCGGTCCAATCGTTTGTTGCGGTCCTTCGTTTCCGGAAAAGGTGATGTACCGGTCACGAGATGGTAGAGCATGCAGCCGAGAAAGTACAAATCGCTGCGATCGTCCATTTTCGGGGCGCCGGCCGCCTTTTCCAGCGCGATGTAATCGACCGACTGCTGGTTTTTCAGGAAGGGAATATCCGCGCCGGCCACGCTCTGGGCAATCGACGCGAGTCCGAAGTCCACGATTTTCGATTGGGCGTCGGAAGACAGCATGACGTTACTCAGCTTCAAATCCCGGTGCGGCAGTTTTTGCGAACGGAGCGCGTATTCCAATCCGCTGCAGATGTCGATGCCGATCTGGACCACGGTTTTCGCTTCGACTTTTTTACGAATTTTGAGAAATTCCCGGAGCGTTTGGCCTTCGACGAATTCCATGGACATGAAATGCAGATAACCGCTCGATTCCACGCCGTACACGGGTACGATGTTCGGATGTTTCAGTGACGCAACCAGTTTTGCTTCAGTACGGAAATGGTTGATGAACGCTTCATTTTCACTGAATCTTGCGCGGAGAACCTTGATTGCGGCAACCTGGCCCGTTTCCCGGTGAACGGCGCGGAAAACCCGGGCGAAAGTGCCGGCCCCGACGAGATAGAGCGCTTTGTAGGGCCCGAAGAAAAAGCCCATCGACTCGCCGCTCATAAGCCGGTCGACCTGGTAGTTGGTCAGGTAACCGCGCCGCTGGGCCGATTGGAGAAACAAATCCGACTTCGTACAGGTCACGCCGATGTCGGACCAGATATCGTTGACCTGTTCCCGGGTCAGAATGCCCAGATGCAGGGTTTTTTGAACCAAATCGTCAAGGGAATCGGCCATGGCAACAGTTGAGGACGAAAAACGGAAGGTCGCTGAGAAAGAAAAGCACGTTCACGGAAGCGTGTATTGTACCGTGAAACGTGTTTTATCTCAAGGTGCGGCGGAGGACTGCGAATGGCGGATGACGAGTGGCCGCAATCTCACTCTTCCTCCGTTTTGAATTCTCTCGCTTTTTCCATTTTCCTCTGGCGTTCCCGTTCGCCCTGGACGAGCGGGTTGGCATCGGCGTCACGCACCGCCGCCACGGCTTGTTCCAGGGTCATTGTTTCACTGCGGTCATGGGGTGAAAAATGAATGATGCGGAGCAGGAACCAGATGCCAAGAATCGGTAAGAGCCCCGTGGCCCAGAAAAACGCGGCCATGGCATGACGGTCCGTGCCCGGCGTGATCGAGTAATCCAGATACGCCGGATTCAACAGGGACAGCCAGCTGTCCCCGTACTCGTCGAAAAAGTTGTTGTAAACCGTTACGTTCATTTCCGTCAAGGCGAACACAAGCATTGAGCCGAGGAGACAAACCAGCAGTAGGAAGACGACGATCGCCCAGGTTTTATCCGACGTGACCAAACGCGGCAGCAAGAGGCAACGGATCAGCATGGCCGTGGCGCAATAGGCGAAGGCGAACAGGAAATAATAGAACGAGGGATGCTCGAAAACATCATTGGCATAGCCCGAGGCAAACGCGGCGTAAAGAACCCCGGCGAACATGAGACCGTACCAGACCAGGCCGTTGGGCGACCCGGTGTAAAAGGGGAATGCGATCACGCGCAAAAGCAGGTTTCGCGGCACCGACTGTTTGATTCGGTAGCTCCACCGGTCCCGTTCGCTCACGACGACCAACGAGAGGAAGATAAACCCGCCTAACCAGCCTACGATCCACGGCGCCAGTGGAATCGGCGCCATCACGACCGAGGGGAAGAAGACACACAGCAGGAACGAGCCGACGTACATGGCCGTGACCGTAAGCCGCAACGGCAACATCCGGTTTGACGTGGGCGGGGAAATCGTCGTGATCGCACCGGCCAGGAACAAAGCCGTCACGGCAAGTTGAATCGCAAAGGCCCAGATCAGCGAGTCCCAGTCGATGATGTTTCCGCCTCCGCCGACGAAAAACGACCGGGCGATCATGGGAACGACATTGACGAACAGGATGATCATCACGAAAAATCCCACGGCCAGGATCGAGGACATCTGAACCTTGGTTTTCACGTTCGAAAAGATGCAGATCGCAATGGCGTTGCACATCTGGATGGAAACGAACATCGTGATGAAGACCACGGCCACGAACTCGATGTCCAATCCGCGAAGCAGGTAAGCCAACGTGACGAAAGGGGCGGTCACGGTCATCAGAAGAATCGTCAGGACGAGCCCGGCATAGGCTTTTCCGAAAACGATCGCGGACGGTTTCATCGCCGAGGTGAACATCAAATCGCCGCCGATGCGTTCCGAGGACGTCGTCATGGCCGTATAGACGACCACGGCGAGGAAGCAGGCGAACGACATGATGCCCCACTGGGCTTGGAAGAGTCCCATGCCGGTCGCGTTGGTCCGGGAACCGTCGGAGAAAATCACGGCCATCATGCACGCGAACACGAGGGCCCCGATGAACAGGTTGAGCAGGACGATAATGAATCGATTCCGGACAAGCTGACGGACTTCCCGCAGAAAAAGCGGATTGATGCGATTGTCGACAAAGCAGCCGAACGGCTCGAAAAAACGTGCAACAGTTTCCATGACAAAAAAAGTTCGGTTAAAACCCCTCCCCTGTTCAACCCGGCGTCCGAGACGCCGGAGAGGACAGTATAGTCCGAACCCGGCATCCGATGCAAGATGCCCGCCGGACTTTTCATCGACGCGGAGCGATTACTGCTTATCGAGAATCCGTTGCGCCCGGCCTTTCAGGTCGGCGTTATCCGTCGTCGCAATGACCTTTTTCATCGCTTCAACGACTTTTGCGTCCTTGCCCGGCAGTTTTTCACCGATTTTCACCGCCTCTTCGCAGGCCTTCTTTTGCAACGGGGCATCGTCCATGAACGGTACTACGGTTTCCAGCGTTTTCAGCGACGGCCAGCGTCCGTAGGCTTCGAGAACGAGTTGTTTGTCCTCTGGTTGCGTTGCCAGGGCCATGGCGTCGGCCGCGATTTGCAGCCGCTGCTCCTCGGGCATGTTGAATTGCCGGGCTAAACGAATGTAACTCCGCAAACCGCGCCGTTTGAGTCGGGCGTCTTTCATTTCCGTAGCAATTTTTTTGCACGTCGCCGCAAGCAGGGCCAAGTCTTCCGTCTTTCCCGGAGGCCAAGCCCCCAGGATCGCCGTGGCCTTGTCACGCAACCGGGCATCGTCGCCCCAGGCGGCCTGTTCGACGATGTTCATCGCCTTGGGTCCGCCGATTTCCTTCAGTAGTTCGAGCAGATGAATCCGAAGCTCCGTGGACGCGGTTTCGAATTGCTTGTCGATCACATCGGCCACATCGGCCTGCGGCATCCGGGTTCCCGCCGACTTGAGCACGACGAGGATTTCCTCGGCATCGCCGTCGCCGTCTTTCACGTCGACGAGCATGACGAGCAAATCGGGAAAGTCTTCAAAGGTCGCGTTTTGTCCCAGGGCCTTCAGCGACGCCTTGCGCACCTCGGCGTTTTCGTCCTTGAGTCCTTGTTTCAGCAGCGGAAACGCCGAAGCGATACGACGCTGTTCGACG
>JBEBTM010000039.1:0-16104 GCA_040393745.1 Thermogutta terrifontis
GGAGCGCGGCTTCTCCCTGGGAGACGTTTTCCCCGGCTTTTCTTGCGATTTCGACCCGGTTTTCCAGGATGTGAAAATATTCGAAATCCTCGACGCCTTCCCGCGCTTGCTCGAACCGGATCGAGGAAATGATTCCCGGCCGTCCCAGCGGAGCGCCGGGATAGAGCAAATAGCCGTCGCCGTTGGGATAGCGGACCCAATAGAATTCGCCGGGCGTGGACGTCTGGTGGATGTAGGCGTGGGAGCCCCGCTGAAACGGATTGTACGTGAGCCAGGCGGCGCCCCAGAATTCGTAGGCTTCAGCGTCGTATTTGTAGCAATAATATGGCAAAAGCCGCTCGATCGCGCAGTACGGCGTATCGAGGCACATCATGCCGTCGGTGGTGAACCAGATTCGGCTCCCCTGTTCGCGGATTTGTCGCATCGTTTCCGGCGGGACCACGCCATAGTGGCCGATGCCCCAGACGTCGAGAGAATCTTTCCAGGCCGGAACGTAATGCCAGGTGCTGCAATAGATCGGAATCGCGGAGTCGACCTCGTGGATCATCGTGCAAAGGGCTTTCATTTGCTCGACGATGTTTTCCGTCCAAAAATTCGGCTCGTCGGAAATGTACAGCACGAAGCGGTCGGACCAGCCTTTTTGTTTGACGTGATTCCAAAATTCCCTGAGGCACGCCTGATATTTCGCTTTGTATTCGGGACGGAGTTCGGAGAAATCGGTTTCCATGAACGGCCACTCGCCTTCATAGGGTTTTTCGCCGAAGAAATTTTTAGGCGGATGCCCCCAGCCGAAAAGGTAGAAAAGATGGGGCATGTAAAGCCGGGGAACTTTTTTTCGGTCGAAAAGATCCTCGGCGGCCGCGTCGAATTCGGTCCAATCGAAAACAAAACGGTCGCCTTTCCATTCGACCTTGGGTTCGGGTAGGATTTTGTCCGGCGAAAGGCGGTTGGCCGTGAGTTTTTCGACCATTTCGGGGTAAATTTCGGCTTCGGATTTCCGCCAAAATTCCCGGCCACCGGGGCCCGTCCGGACATCGTAAATTGCGGAGAAATCGGACGCGTCGGGCAGCGTGAAATCCCGGACCGTAATTTCGACGGGCACAATGTAACCGGCGGGATAATTTTGTTTCAGGTTTTCCGAAACCTCATCGCCCCATTCGAAGAAAACGGAAATCCCACCCGAATACTTGCCCGGCGGCGAGTCTTTGGGAATCGTCCAGGTGACCCAAAAGGCTTCGGTGCGGCCCTTTTCGAGCTTGACGACATCATTCGGCAGTAGCGGGTCGGGCCAGAGACCGGGCCAACCGTCGCAGGTCGGTGAAGCCGTGGGCGTCTTGCGAAACCACTTCGCGGCGGTCGTGCTGTAATAGCTGGACGGATAATCGACGGGAACGTATCCGACGTGGTTGACTTCGAATTGATCGAGTTCGACGCCGTCCGCGTTTTTGGGGGTGTGAACGTCAATACGAACCTGCTTCGCCGTGCCGGGACGCAGGGCGAACTGGAGCGGCTCCTTTTCGTTCCGGGCCGCTTCGAGCTTGAAAACGCGGGCTTCCGATTCGGCGAGCACCTGCGGCGACGGGATCGTTTGCGGGAAAACTTTCATTACCGCGGGAACCTGCCAAACGAACGGCGTGGGGGCCTTGTCCAACGGATAGCTGAAGCTTTCGCGGCCTATCTGTTCGGCGAAGAGCCCGTCGACGACGGAGATATTATCGTGCCAAAACGTACCCGACGTGTTCGTAGTCAGGTGGAGGGTCATGAATCGGGCTCCGTCGGGCGGCGTGACCACTTCGGCCAATCGGGTCCAATCGGAGTCACCGGACACGTCGGGGCCCACGGACGACATCGCGCCGGATTCCGTGAAGGCGCCCTTTTCGTCATGAAAATGCAGGTGAATCCGTGCGGACGCCGCTCCGGCGGTTTTAAGCCAGCCTTGGACGAGATAGGACCGGCCCGGCAAGACGGGGACACGCTGCGTCCAACCGTACCAACCCTTCGCGGCGGTTTCCGAAACGTCCAAGCGGGCGCAGCGGTTTCCGTAACGAACGATTTTCGGGTCGGTTTCCAGGATGTAGCGTACCTCACCGGGTCGGGTGGGACCGCTGCGCCGCCAAACGACCGGCAGGTCGTTGGCATCGGGGTCGGCTTCGAAATCACCGTTTTCCAGCAGGTGCGGCAGATCGCCCAAGGGATCGGTAGCCGTCTGACGCTCCGGGTGGGCCGTGCCCTCGGCGCCGGATTTTTCCGCCCGTCGAGCCGTTTTTGCGACATCCTCGCTCTCATCTAAACGATAATTGACGTGAAAAAACTTGATCGACCGGGCCGGAATATCCAGGCGAGTCGAGAGCAAGAAAAGCTCCTCGTCGATGAGCGCGACCGGGATGGTTTGGCCTCCGTCGCGGATTTCCAGGTCCGTGAGTTTGCCCGGCAGTCCGTGAGCCGGCGTGCCCCGGAGCGTCATTAGAACAGGCACTTCTTCAAGGTCGGTTTCCGATTCGTTGACGACCCGGAATATCGAACGGCAAAGGTAATCATGGTCGCCCTGCTCCGGCCAATTCGGGTCGGCATCGAAAATTTTATAGTCGATGTCCTCGACATTGCAGGGATACGTTTCGGGAACTTTGTCTTCTTCATAGTCGGCTCGTTCGAACACGGCGGCGTCGAACCATGCGGTTCCGGTACCATGGAGGACGGTACCCACGGTGGCCCGGTCGGCGTCTTTAGGGGCGGTGAATTCGATATCGACTTCGGTCCAGTCGAAATCGCCCTCGCCGGCTTTTCGAACGATATTGACCTCTTGCGGTTTTTCTTCGTTTCCGGCATGGACGAACCAGCCCGCGTTTCCGGTGACGTTTCGTCCCCGAACCCAAGCGGAAAAGCAGTATTTCACGCCGCCGACGACAGGAATCCGGTGTTGCCGGACGGCGAACCAACCCGGCTCGGTACCGGGCTTAATTTCGACTTTCAGGCATTTTTCGCCACTTTTCGGGCGGAAATCCCCATCGGCGGAAACCCAGGCCCGGCGGCGATTTTCGTCTCCGGCGTCGGCGTCCCAGCCGTCGGGAATCTCATCTTCGCCGAATTCCATGTCTCCGTTTGCGAAAATCGGTTTCGCATCGAGCCAGTCGGGAACGGTTTCGGCTTTTTCGTTCCAGTAATAAAAGTAATACGTCGCTTTTTCACCGGGCTCGCAATCGACGGGGATCATGAGAAACCAATCCCGGGTCATCGTGCCTTCGAAACGTTGCCGCCCCGTTTCGTCGAAGACCGAGAAAAGCAATTCCCGGCCCCGGGCGTCGGTGACCCGGAGGTCGCGGACCCCGGGCATCGGATAAGATGTGTCGTCGACATGCAACGTAACGGGCCGGCCGATCATTGGGATCGGGGTTTCGTTTTTGTATAAAAAATACTTCCGTGTCCGCCATACGTCGCCGCCGGAATGGGAAAGCGACAGGGCCCAAGGGGTTTTCGCGAACGCATCGGCGGCGAAAAGACACAGGACGACGGCGAGAAACAGACGTTTCATGGGGGATTCCGGAGACACCGTCTCCGCCTCGTAGTGGTTTTGCTATTTCGTCAATTCCTGGATGACTTTGTCCGTGGAGATGTTTTCCGCCTGGCCTTCGAAATTAAGGATGATCCGATGCCGGAAGACCATGGGGGCCAGGTTTTTCAAATCCTCGCGAGAAACGTTGAACCGGCCGTCGAGGATGGCGTTGATCTTGGCGCCCAAGAGCAGCGACTGGGCGCCCCGGGGGCTGGCGCCGAAACGGACGTATTTTCGTACAAACGGCGTCGCCTTGGGGTGGTCCGGATGCGTTCCCATGCAAAGATCCACGGCGTAGCGGGTGATTTCGTCCACCACGGGGATTTCCCGAGCCAGGCGGCCCATTTCGAGAATTCGCTCCGTGGGGAACGTTGATTCGACTCTCGAAGCCTCGGCGGTGGTCGTCCGCTGGAGAATGCCCATCATTTCGTCCGACGTGGGAAACGGAACGAGAATTTTGCAGAAAAACCGATCAAGCTGGGCTTCCGGTAGCGGATACGTACCTTCCATTTCCAGCGGGTTTTGCGTGGCAAGGACGAAGAACAAGCCTTCGAGTCGATGCGAAATGCCGCCCACGGTCACGGAATGTTCCTGCATCGCTTCGAGCAAAGCCGCCTGGGTTTTCGGCGTGGCACGGTTGATTTCGTCGGCCAGAACGATATTGGCGAACACGGGTCCCTTCTGAAATTCAAAACGCCGTGAACCATCGGGGGTTTCGCCCATGATGTTCGTGCCCGTCAGGTCGGCGGGCATGAGGTCGGGTGTGAACTGGATGCGGGAGAATTTCCCTTCCACGGCTTCGGAAAGCGTCTTGACGAGCAGGGTTTTGCCCAGTCCCGGCACGCCTTCCAGGAGAACATGGCCCCCGGCAATCATGGCAATGACGGTGTTGCGGACCACGTCACGCTGGCCGACAAGGATGCGTCCGATTTCCGTTTCCAGTTTCTGGACGTCTTCGCAAAAGCCTTCGAGGCGTTCGCGGAGTTTGGTTTCTTCCGACATGATTTTTCAGGGGGAGTGAAGGTGGATGAACGGTGAGTCCGCTTTCCGGGGGGCTTGACCACGGCTCGTGCATGTTCGACGCATTATAACAGGATCAATGCCGCAACTCCAGATTTCTTCCGGCGTTTTTTTCTACTCTCTGGAAATTCGGTTTGGAACGGTTACAATGATAGAAACGGTTTACGGCCCACGCGACCTTTTTGGGAAGGTCGGTGGTCATTGTTTCACTTTAACCCCCTCCCAGGAAATCCATGAAACACAAACTCTTTCTCTCGGCCCTGTTGGTCGTTTCCTTCCTGTTCCTCAACGAAATGGCGTCGGCCCAGCGGTTTCTCCGAAACCGCGCCGCCCGCCCGCAAGGAGTCAACCGCATGAAAATCGAAAAATCCGAATTCGGCAAAACCACCGACGGGACCGTCGTCGACATGTACAAGCTCGATAACGGCCGAGGCATCACCGCCGAAGTGCTCTCCTACGGCGGCGTGATCTATTCGTTCAACGTGCCGGACAAAAACGGCAAAGCAACGAACATCTCCGCGAATCTGGCCACCGTTGCCGAGTACGAAAAGCATCGGCCCTTCTTCGGTTCACTCATCGGTCGTTACGGAAACCGGATCGCCGGCGGAAAATTCAAGATCGGCGACCAGGAATACACCTTGCCGACCAACAACGGCCCCAACTCGCTCCACGGCGGAAACAAGGGTTTCGACACAAAAGTCTGGAATGTCGAAGAGCTGCGCGGCCGTGACTATGTCGGCCTGAAACTGACCTACACGAGTGCTGACAAGGAAGAAGGCTATCCCGGCACGCTGAAAACCACGGTCGTTTACAAGCTCGACACCCAGAATCGCTGGACCATGGATTACACGGCAACGACCGACAAGGAAACCGTCGTGAATCTGACGAACCACACCTTCTGGAATCTGGCCGGTTTCCCGAATACGAACCATGAACACATCCTGACGCTCAACGCCGATAAATTCCTGCCCACCGACGACACCTTGATTCCCACGGGCGTCCTCCAGCCGGTCGAAGGCACGCCGCTGGATTTCCGCAAGGCTCACAAGATCGGCGAACGGATTTCGCAGGTCGAAGGCGCCCATTTCGCGGGCGGTTACGATCACTGCTTCGTGTTGAACCAGGACAAGCCGGGCCAGATGATCCTCTGTGCCAAGGTCATCGAACCGACCAGCGGCCGGACCATGACGATCCACACCACGGAACCGGGCGTCCAGTTCTACAGCGGCAACTTCCTCGACGGTTCGACCGGCAACAACGGTTACACCTACGACAAGCACGGCGCTTTCTGCCTGGAAACGCAGCATTATCCGAACTCGCCGAACAATCCCGAGTTCCCAAGCACGCTGCTCAAGCCGGGGGAAACCTACCGGACGACGACGGTGCATACCTTCGGTATTCAGCGATAAGAGACGGTAAAAAATTAAATTCCGGGGAGGGTGTCATGCGAGCTTTCTGTTTCGTTTTTTTCATCCTCCTGGTTTCCCTTGCCGAAGCTCAGTCGGTCGTCAAGCAGGTTCTCCGACTTGACGAACCGGCTCCGAATCTTTTACAACCGGACCGGTTCCGACCTTACGGTGACGGATTCGAGCAACGGGACGGACTGTTTTTGTGCGATAACGCCGGCAGCGTCAAATCGGCTTGCGGCGTATCCCAGGGCGTAACGCTCGACCAGAAAACGCCGATCCCCATTTACGCCGAAGCCTGGAGTAAGGCGGAAGACGTCTCCGGTTCACCCGACTCGGATTACAGCGTTTATCTCGATATCGCTTACGCCGATGGAACCTTTCTCTGGGGGCAAACGGCTCCCTTTTCGACGGGAACCCACGACTGGGAAAAGCGGTCGGTCTTCGTCATCCCCGAAAAGCCGGTCAAGTCGCTGTCGTTTTATACGCTTTTTCGTAACAAGTCGGGCAAGGTTTCTTTCCGGGACTTGAAACTCACGGTCGCCCGGCTCGAAAGCGGCGCGGCCCTGTTCCATGGCGTTCCGATCGTCCTACCGAAGGATTCCAGGTCGAGCCGGATCACCGACAATCCGCAGCCAATCCGGCTTCAACTCCGTGACGTGGCTGCGGACTCCGATTTTTATGCGTTGGAAGATTCCACGTTGGAAATCCGGGCCCGGGTGCGGATTTCTCCTCTGGCGACACAACATTCGGAACCGGGCCAAACGCCGACGGCCGGGAATTATTGCACGGTGACTCTTGCGAACCAATCGGGTCGGGATCGCTGTTTGACCCTTGTTTTCGCTGTTGATCCGGGCCCCCGAGAGACGCTTCGTATTTGTATGCCCCGAAAGAATGCGTCTCTTTCGCCGCACGGAACGGCGGAGCATGTCGGCCCGGTTTCAACGTATCCGATCGGTTCTTCCGGTCGGTTGTCTCGCT
This sequence comes from Thermogutta terrifontis, assembly GCA_040393745.1. Lineage (GTDB taxonomy): Bacteria > Planctomycetota > Planctomycetia > Pirellulales > Thermoguttaceae > WRKP01. Next base: position 6,958 of record JBEBTM010000039.1, read on the forward strand.
ATCCGATTTTCGCCGTGGAAAACGCCGCCGCTGACGCGGGGGCACTTTCGGGGGGGGCGGGGGGCTTGTATCTGCGGCAGCGGGGTTTTTTTTGTCGGGTAAACACCCAAGCGACCGGGGAACTGTTCGTCGCCGTGGATTTGGCCCTGACCACGGAAATGCCTGAAGCGACGCTCGGCTTCTACGAATATACCTTCGACGGCGGTTTCCGTGGCGCCTGGGATCGATATCAGCGTCTTGACGGCTTTCAATCCAAGGAAACCAAACTTGCCGCGTCCCTCGAAAAGCAAGGTGTTTGGATGCCGTTTCATCCGATCAGCAAGGTTCCCGACCACGAAGATTTCGGGTTCCGTTTCAAGGAAGGCGTCGACGAACCCGGCTGGGACGACGACCACGACATTCTGACTTTCCGTTACACGGAACCCATGACATGGTGGATGTCGTTGCCGGAAGATTTGCCACGCACTTACGAGGCCGCCCTGGATCATGCACGAAAACTCGCGGAAGAGGGCAACGACCATGCCAAGGCCCTTTTCGTCGGCGGTATGAAAGACGCCGACGGTCGCTTTTCACACCGGTTGCTCGACACGCCTTGGTGCGACGGCGTAGTCTGGAGCCTGTGTGACTTGCCGAACATTCCCGGCGGCGATTTCGAACAGAAATGGAGCAAGGCCGTCAGGGAGCGATATTACGGTGAAGAAATTCGCAAGAAGTACCACATCGACGGCGAATATATCGATTCTTCCGAAGGGTACGTCACGGCCCTTTTGAATTTCAACCGCGACCATTTCGCCGCCGTGCGCACACCGCTCGTTTTCAGCCGGGACGACCGCAACCCCGCTGTTTTCCGGGGACTCGTCGCTTACGAGTATGTCCGAGCGATTGCGGAGGACGTCCACAACGACAACCGTCTCGTGATGGCCAACGCCACGCCGGGCTCGCTTTGCTGGCTGGCTCCGTTCCTTGACGTGATGGGCACCGAGACCGACTGGCATCACGGCGGACAGTGGCGGCCCATGCCGGGCGACGAAATGCTTTATCGCCGTTTTCTTTGCGGACGGAAACCATACTGTTTCCTGATGAACACGGACTTTTCTCAGTGGACGTTCGAGATGACCGAAAAATTCATGAAACGTTCCCTGGCATTCGGCATGTTTCCCGGTTTTTTCAGTGAAGACGCTTCCACGGGACATTATTTTTCAAGGCCCGAATTATACGACCGGGACCGGCCGCTTTTCAAGCGGTACATTCCGCTGTGCCGGGAAATCGCCGAGGCGGGCTGGCAGCCGGTGACTTTCGCACAATGCGATAACGACAACATTTTCGTGGAACGCTTCGGCGGACAAAACGGGAAGGACAGGATTTACTGGACGATATTGAACGACTCGCCGGACCCGCAAACGGTCGCGATTCGCTTCCTGATTCCGGGCACCGCGGCGGAATTCACGGACCGGCTCAGCAATCGGGTCTTCAAGACGGACGCCTCCGGCGCGACGACGGTAACGATTGAGCCGGAAGATATTCTCGTTCTGGAAATGAAACCGTAGAGATTCCCGTCGAAAAAAATCAATGCACGGGAAATCGGAACGGAAGGACACAAAGAAGAATGTACGTCAGATTTTCGCCGGTAAGTTCCATATCGGTTCCGGCGTTGCCGAAAGCCCATTTGACCGGCGCTCCGGTAGATGGAATCGTCACAAGACTTTTTGACGAAAACTCAGGTCGTTTTGTTTTTCATTACGGGCTTTCCAGGCGTAGAATGTTCATTCGGCCGTCGACTTTTCGGGCGATGGTTTCGATTTTCCGGAAAACACCTTCACCGGGGAAGGGGAACATGCGGACGGCGATGACGGGAATATCCTCGGTGTCGCCCGTGCCCAACGATTGACGCCAGCCGCGGAAAAGACGCTCCAGTTCGAATTCGAAGTCGGCCATGTTGTCCGCTTCCAGGAGCGAACTTTCTGGTCGACCCGATTCGAGGTTGATCCAAGTGACGGAGCAGCAGAGTTCCCGGGCAACGGTCGGCTCGTCACGCAACGGTTGGAACGAAACGAGCAGTTCGCGTCGCATCTGCGGCTTCTCGGGTTCCTCGATCGGCTCGGTAACGGCGGTTTGCAATTGCGGTTCCGTAGCCGCCTTCCCCGTGGTGAGTCCATCGCCGGGTAAGAGTTTCCCATCGCCGCCGCCGAGTCCCAGCTTCCAGATCAGGTACAAGAGCAGCAGAATGATCAGGATCAAAACGACCATGATCCGAATAGGCCGAAAACGCAACGGAAACCGAATCGGGCGGAACCGGGATTTTTCGTCGCTTTGGACTCGACGGATACGCCGAACACCGCCTTCTTCGTCGATGGGTTCTTCAGGGGGGGTGGACATGGTAATCATTGGGGTTCCGGCGTTCGAGGCGCCGGGCCGAACAGAGGGTTAAAGACGCAGATCGATGTTATACAGCGGAACAACGCGGACTTCGAAGGTGGTTTCGATTTGAGTCAAGCGTTTCGGGGTCCAGCGGCTATCGAAACCGCCACCGCTGACCAACAGCACGACAGTTCGTCCCGGTGCGAGTTCGGGGACGTCGCTCGGGTGCCCGGCTGTGGTAAGTGGGATTTCCTTTTTCGGTTTGCCGTCCGCATCAAGCAGGAAACAGCGGTCGAAATTCGGCCCCGGTGCCGTTTCCGCATACACCAGCGTCAAACCTCGTAAAAGTTGCGATGCCAGGGCTCGCTGGTACACGAGTTCGGGATCGTCTTCCCAGGTTTCAAGCTTTCCCGCCGATTCCGTGGTTTCCACATTTTTATCATGGGAAATCTGGGCCGAGGCCATAACGGCAAATGACACTTTTGAAATTCACGGCGTCGCCTCCTCAATCGGCTTTCGGACCGGGCGTTTGCGGAATGAGCAGGAATAACACCTGATTGAGCGGCAGATTCACGACGACCATGAACAGGCCGGACAGCGTCGTCGTCATGGCCGGAGCGAAACGCTGGATCACGGCGACGATGTTCACACCGGCACCGGCCGATACTTCAAACTCGGAAAACGTATTGAGCATCGCCACGACGGTCCCGATAAGCCCTAACACAGGAAGGATTTCCGTCCATTGCAGGCAAGCCGATTGGATTCGGCCCAAGTGTTGTACGAACAGGACCCTATCGCTGGCGTAACGCATAAAAATGGCAAAGGATTGGAACAGAAAAAGCGCGGCTCCGACGCTGAGAATCACCCAATCGAAGGGGCTAATAAAATGCCAGTAGGCTGCGAGCATAGCGGAAACGGGAAAAAGAAGGGATGTTTTGGAAACCGATCACTCCAGTATAACGGAAATGGACCAGGAATACAATTTGCTTCGCGAGAGTCACAGTCGAACTGGTGCGACAAAGTTTTGTTGGCATTATTTGGCAGTATTCCAGTAAAGTTTCCATTGGCCGGGGAATATTTGCCGCCGCTGATCGACGCGGGGTACGACGCCTCCTACTCGACGCCGATCTTGACAACCGGATCGTCGCCGAAATTGCCAAACGCGGTCCCGATTTGGAATCTCCGCCAAAATAGCATTTACATGCGTCTCAATTATCTTGACATGATCGTGTAATTCCACTTGGGCAAAGCTTCGGCGTTGACGAGAGATTCAAAGCAGTCATTTTCTCACGGCTTCGCGATTTTGACATTCTTTTGCGCAATTTTGACTTGAAACGAAAGGCAGCGTCCCTAAAATCAAGGAACCGGGTTACGATTCCGCCGTTCGTCATTTATCCGCGAAAACCAACATGAAACGATTCACTCTCTTGATCGCCTTGCTGTTCTGCACAACTTCGGCACAAAGCGCCGAGGATTATCCCGTAAAACCCGTCGAGTTTCCGAACGTTAAGCTCAAAGACGGATTCTGGGCACCCCGGCAGAAGATCAACCGGGAGCATTCCATCCCCTTCGCTTTCGAACAATGTGAAAAGACGGGCCGGATCGACAATTTCAAGCTCGTTTACGGCGAAGCACCCGAGGGTTATCGTTACACTGTACCCGTGTTCAATGACACGGATATTTACAAGGGCATCGAAGCCGCGTCGTTCGACATGGCGGTGAACCCGAATCCCGAGATGGACGCCTACGTCGACGAACTGATCGAAATCGTGGGCAAAGCGCAGGAGGCGGACGGCTATCTTTACACCGCGATTTCCTCGGGACAGGATTTTCCCGATCTCCATTCCTGGGCCGGCGGCGGGAAATGGAAACACCTTCAAATGAGCCACGAACTCTATAACGCCGGACATCTTTTCGAAGCCGCGACCGCGCATCACGTCGCCACGGGTAAAGACAACTTCCTCAATATCGCAACGAAATTGGCCGACATGCTCGTCAAAACCTTCGGACCCGGCAAGGAACAGATTCAGGACGTTCCCGGTCACCAGGTCGTCGAAATGGGACTCGTCAAACTCTACCGCGTGACCGGCAAAAAAGAATACCTCGATTTGGCGAAATTCTTCGTCGATATGCGCGGGCGGTCGGATTTACGCAACGGCCGGGACACGAATCCCAAACTGATGTACGGCGAGTACGCCCAGGATCACAAACCCGTGGTCCGGCAGGACGAAGCCGTGGGGCATGCCGTTCGCGCAACGTATTTTTACGCCGGGGCCGCCGATGTCGCCGTACTCTGCGAAGACGCGGAAACGCTCGCGGCGCTCAAGGCGATTTGGGACAATGTCGTTTCGAAAAAACTCGCGATCACCGGCGGCTACGGTTCCTCGCCACATGGGGAAGCCTTTGCCGGGAATTACGTTTTACGGAATTTCGTCGACGAAACCTACAACGAAACCTGCGCGCAAATCGGCGGCTGTTACTGGCAACACCGAATGTTTTTGCTTGATCCGGACGCGAAATATTACGACGTTTTGGAGCGGACGATTTACAACGGCCTGATTTCCGGCGTTTCTCTTTCCGGCGACAGGTTTTTCTATCCCAACCCGCTGGCGTCGAAGGGCGGGTACGACCGAATGTCCTGGTTCGGCTGCGCGTGTTGCCCGCAAAACCTGATGCGATTCGTCGCCTCGCTGGGTGGCTACGTTTATTCGGTTAAAAACGATACGAAAACCGGCGAGACGCTTTATGTCGGCTTGTATATTTCCAACGACGCGGTTGCGGATATTGGAAACAACCGCGTCAAACTGGACATGCGAAGCGGCTTCCCGGCCGATGGGAATGTCGTACTGAAAGTCGGTCCGGAAAAAGAAACCGAATGGACGCTCGCGTTACGCATTCCCGGTTGGGCATCGGGAAAACCGGTTCCTAGCGAACTTTACCACTACGCCGAACCGGATCGTGATTTCGTACTGAAAAGCCCGCCGGTGGTCAAAGTGAACGGCGAAACATTCCCGAACCCTTCGGAAAACGGCTTCGTGTCAATCAAGCGACGCTGGAAAAAAGACGATGAAATTCACCTCGAATTCCCCATGCCGGTCCTGCGGGTTCTTTGCGACGATCGGGTGGCCGACAACCGGGATCGCGTGGCCGTGGAAAAGGGACCGCTGGTTTTCTGCTGTGAAGGTTGCGACAACGGCGACGCGGTTTTCCTGACCGTGATCGATGTCGTGGCGAAATCTCTTCACCCGAAGATTTCTTCGACCCCCGAATTGAACGACGCCGAGATGATCGAAATGGACGCCGAAAAAATCATCCGCGCCAAAGACGGTTCTTTGACGCGAGAGAAAGTCCGTGCGAAAATGATCCCTTACGCCGTTTGGAATAACCGCGGTGACGGGAACATGCAGGTCTGGATGAGCCGCAACGAAAATTCCGTCACGCCGCCGATGCGCTTTTCGCCCGCGATTTCAGCGTCGTTTGTTCGCGACCGGGACGGGATGAACCGGCGGCTTACGCAGGTTTATGATGGCGAAACGCCGACCGGGGGCGGGAAGAACGTGGTCAATTTCGACTGGTGGCCGCGCAAGGGTACGACCGAATGGATCCAGTACGAATTCAAAGAACCTGCAACGATAACAAAATCCCGGGTCTTCTGGTTTGACGACACGGGCCGGGGCGAATGCAGGCTCCCGGTGAAATGGCGTATTTTGCACAAGAATGGCGACCAATGGAATGAAGTCATCCTCAAGGATTCCGTAAAGTACGTTACCGTGAAAGATGCGCCGAACACGATTGAATTCGAGCCGGTGACGACCGATGCGATTCGTCTGGAAGCGACGCTCCCGGAAGGATTTTCCGGCGGCGTGTACGAATGGGACATGGAATAAGGGAACATGCAATTCAAACGCGAATTCGCCGGCCTTCCATGTGTTCACTGTTTGGAAAGTAGTCGGATGCGATCGTTCACCGCGAGGAATGCCGGACGATGGTCCTTTCGTCCCAAAACCGTCGCGAGCCGGTCATCTCAGCGGTGCGAATCGGGTTTTCTTTTTTCTCTTTCTCGTGAGCACTGCCGCCATGACTTTCGGGTGCCTGCAAGTCGTTTCATACATATAGAATGGGTATTTTAGGTTTTCGCAATCGGCAATACGTCAAAACCTTGTGGTAACGTTGTTCCGGAACCGCCAACCACCGCGATCTGGACCGGGGTCTTTCTTTCCCTGCTCTACTTGTATTCGGACGAAAAGGAAAGCGGATGTCCCGACATGCTTCTTAATGGGTTTTCGTTCGTTGACGGGATTCGTTATTATCCAAGAACGAGGAAACGAAAAAGCCCTGCCGAACCACTGGCTCGACAGGGCAACAGAGAACACGATTGGAATGCCGTTGATTTAGCTGTTCTTCTTTCGACGCCGGGCCACCGTAAAGGCTGACGCCAAACCGATGCCGACGATCAGGATCGAAGCCGGTTCGGGCGTCGCCGCATGTCCGTCGTTACTGGCGGCATAGAGCAGGTTCTGGCGATGGAAGCCGTCTCCCTCGACGTTGCGCATGACGAAAATACTGTAATCACCGACTTCCGCATAATATTGGCCGGGATCGTAATCCGTTTTCCAATAGTCGATATCGTCGTTAATGTCGAGCAGATAGGACAGAAAGACGTTGGTACTCCAATCGTAAGCGCTGTAGTCATAGGAGGCCGAATACGTTTCCATTGCCCCGCGAATGGCAAACAAAAGCTGTGTCGTATCAGCAGCGGAGCCGCTGTATCCGTCAAGCGTTCCCGAAATATACATCGCATACAGGGCCGCCCCACCGATGGACAAACTATCGCCGTTGACCGTTGTCGTGGTTCCGTTGGAATAATCGAGTTTAGCCCGTACCATTCCCGATGTTATAACTTCCGGTTCGACACAGAAGGTGCGGAAGAATTGATCTCCCGCCGCATAGGACGCGGTATAGGCGCTTAAATCAATCTCATCCGTTCCGGCCTTGGTCGTCATCAAACTGCTGTATCCCGCGCTGACTTCGGTTTTATGGGTGAACATATAACCGGCTCCGTTGTTCATCGCATTAAACATGTTGACGGCGTTTTGCGCCTGCTCCATGAACAACTCGGCATGGCTCAGGGGAGCCATCACGAGGAATAAAACGAGCGGTAAGAACGTATGTTTCATCTCTTTCTCCATTTCGGGTTGCGGCGAGGCTACTTTTAGCGATGAAAAGATTGCTCGCAAATACCGCGCCAAACGCCGGTTAAAATACCATCGTTCGCTAAGGCTGTGTCTTTCTATGATCTTACGTCTTCCTGATACATAACTTTAATACTGATTATTTGTTTGTCAAGCAAAAAAGCGATGTTTTATTTTGCCAATGCCTTGCATGATTTTGCATTGTTTGAACAAGCGAGGCAAGGTTTTTTAGCTCGCTGTTTGTTCCGGAGTTAGGATTCTCTTATGTCCGTTTGCCAGCAGAAAAAGCCCCAATGTTCCGAGAGGTGTTTTGATCAAGAGAGCATAGAGATAAAAACACCACCAACCATGACCCGAGCATTCGCCGCGATCGGTCCCTCTGTAAGAACAAAATATAGCCCCACACCAGCCTAAAGGTTTTCGTGAAACTTGAAGACGGCCTGATCATTGTTCTGGGGTGTAGCAAAGTCCTATTGCGCGACTGGACAAGTTGCGACATATTGGCGGTTTTTCGTTTCTCCTCCAAGCCGGAACCGCCATGAATCACGCCGCCACCTATTACGACGAATTGACCGCCGCCACTCAAAACGTGTCCTACGGAAAAGTCCTCGCCGACGCCAAGACCTTCGCCGTTGTCCAGGGGCGCGAACTCTTGCGGAAGTCGCTCGAAAACGTCGTCCAGAAACAAGCGAAACAGATCGATCAAGACGAAAAAAAGAGAAGGCACGACGGTGCCCTTGCGGCGGAACTCGACGACATCGCGGAAAGCCGTCGCGACAAAACGCAACATCTTTGGGAACGATCCGAATCAAGCGGGTGTACCGCAAATGCCGCTCCTGCCTGACGTCGATCCACGTCGCCGACGAAACGCTCGGAATCGTTTTTCGTTACAGTATCGAAGCCCGGCACCTGGCCGTCTTCGTCGGAGCAACTCGAAGAATTCTGCTGACTAAAAATGTCCGATAATACGATCCGGGAATTGTGCCAAAAAGAAGCGGTCCCGATGGGGCGTTGGTAACGCCTTGGTCCGACGGTGAACGCGGAATTTGCAGCCTCGGAGGGGGACGTTGAATTTACGACGGACGGAACGGGGCTTCCGGATCGCCACGCGTCACAGGATCAATCAGGGCGTCCAATTGTTCGTGAACGTCCGAATAAATTTCCTCGATGTTTTTTCGTCCGGCGCCCGGAAGGCGGGAACGGTGCTGAGCCAGGTTTTCGACTTCGCCCGCTTGGAGTTCCCGCAGTCCGCGACGACTGGTCGTGTGAGACATGCTGATGGTTTCTTCGACCAGACTCGCGCCGCCCCACCCGATCTGCCGTGCCTCTACCGCGGCCCAAATTCGTTTAGCTCGTTCGTGAAGGACGTGCTGAACGCCATCGTATTTTTGACGAATCGACTGTATCAAAATGGTTTTGTTCGGCAGCAACTCCATGTCCCATTCCGATAATTCGGCGATCTTGTTATCGGCAATGCGATAGGCGCGAACCTGTTGGGGACCCAGTGGGCCACCGAGTCGATTTAGACCTCGTAGGCACACCACGTTTAACATTTGACACGGTCGATTTAGAAGCCAAATATAAGCAATTACCAACA
>JBEBTM010000040.1:0-15420 GCA_040393745.1 Thermogutta terrifontis
TGGGTGTTGACTCGGATTAAGGGGTTCTAAAATTTTTCGTACAATTCATAACATTGCCAATGCAACTGCTGAAAACACACAAGTAAAACGAAAAAGTTAAGTAATGACGGGCGTTTTTTGAAAACTCAGGGCAGATTCGATATTTTTATTCGATTTCTTTTCCTTTAAGTAGGATTTCGTTGTCATTCTCTTCAAATTCCAGAAGAAACTCTTTCCCGTAATTCTCCGACTCTTTATTTTTCTGCTCCCGCTCCAATCGTTCACGCACTCGCTGCATGGCGACGACCGCTCTGCCATCAATCACGAAATATGGATGGGCGGAATAAAACTTGTCGTCAATCTTGATGAGAACGTGGCATTTGACCCGATACTTTTTATCAGGCTGATTCTTGGTGTATTTTAGAAGATGATCCCATATCCTGTCGGCGTCCCATATTTTTTCCCGCTTACGAAATTCCTCGCCTGCCGTGAGGATAACGATCCCCTTGTCGATCGCTTTTGGAGATTCTGCAGTGGCAATATTGTGCATATCGAGAACGGAGATTTTCACTGGACCAATAATAAAAACTTCATCATCGTCATCGGCTCCCTTTGGTAGAGAAGAGTCATCCCGATCAATCGAAAGGTTAAGGGACGATTCTTCAATACTTTTATACTTGGGGCAAAAGTTGTACTGCAAATTCAATTCAACACCATCGTGTTTTTTTGAGAGGACCGTCAATATCATGTCACCATTCGATTTTTGCAGTTCGAAAGTCGTCCGATAATGGCGATTGTCCTCATCGGCATAAACGGTGGGATCCTTGCCGAAAGCGTAGTAGGAATTCTTGGTAATATCGCCTAAAGTGTTCATTCTTTCATCATTCGCATGAGAAAAGCATGTATTTGCAAACACGATGATGAGAATAATAAAACACATCTGTTCAAATTCTTTGTTCTTTTTTATGATTCGTTTCCTTTTCGAGTTCCTCGAATACGGCTTTGTTGAAGTCTTCACTCGTCTCATACTCTTTCAATAATTCGCGGAGCTCATCATCATCATTATGAGGCTCCATGGAATAGAGCGTGGTAATAAAACGAACAAGCTTCGGTTCGAATTCGGGGAGGACTCTTCGCAAATCCTTTTGTGCTTGATAGACATCGCATTCCTTTTTTTGTTTTCTAATGGCTTCGTCAATCTTTACCCGGGCCACTTTACGAGTTGCTTCGTCCTCACTGGCCAACCTGGCTCGTTGCTGTTTGTCTTCGATATGGGAAAGCATTTGATAGGCTTCGGCCGTGACACTAAGATGATAAATATTGTTCAAAATATTAAGGACTTCGTTAGGCGGAAAATTGCCGGCCGGTTTCCAGGATTCGTCGAATTCGTCAAGCAACTTTTTCCAAATCGACAACGCCTGGCGAAGACGTAGCGGACGTTGTTTTGTCGCAAGCGGTTTTGAAAGCGTTTTCGATGAATCGATATATCCGTGATATTCGTTGGGCAATACATGTTCCATCAAAATCGTTAACTGTTGCGGTAAGTAGCGCGAAGTATAGTCCGGGTGAACCGGCAAGTCGACCGCACTGTCCGCGAGACGCAGGACATCGCGGCGAAGTACGGCATCTTCGCGGCAAAAATCGTATGGTTTCAAAAGCTTTAAAATCGAGCCAATCTTGCCGAGGTAGGTTGCATCGGGAAAATATTCCCCGTTTTTACCCTTTTTGTATCGAATGTCCGCAAGAATGGCATGGAGTTTTCGCGTGTCTTTCTCTTTCAATGCATCTTTGATCGACGCATAAAACTCTTGATGCTCTATCGAAACAGTAAATGTGACATAATCACCAACATCCGGGTTGAAAACAATTCCGGGTTGTTTATAAAAAGTTTGATTTTGCGCTTCCGTCATATTAAAACACGTGAAATGCAGCAAAAAAAATGTGAACGCAAACAAAAGTCTATGCATGATCCTTCTCCTTCAATTAATGATTGCGTCAGTTTTTGGGGATAGTTATTTCGTGGTCTTCGTCTCCTTTTCGAACAGTCAGCCCCGCCCCGTCAAAAACATATTCCATCATCATGGAAGAAATCAATTGTTTCGGCTTTGCATCGTTCACTGCTTGTCCAGGCAAGAGATAATAATAATCACAACGAATTTTATAGTGTCCCGGATCTTCGTTTTTAGAGACAGGTGGAGATAATACATTATCACCGATCTTCCCAATTTTACTCCCTTTTCCATCGTCGGCGGGAATTGAAATCCCCGATTGGACGGGATTGTGAAGGCAATTATTGAACGGACCGTTTTTGTCGATTGCGTTATCGTCTGTTTTTTCTACAAAGGTCAAATGATTAAAAGAGACATCCGTTGGATGGAGATAGGCCGCGACAACAAACCCCGCTATATACCAATAATCATCGCTGTACATTTGACGTACGGCTTCAAGTTGGGTTATCAATGTCAAAGGCGGTTCTTCTCCATCGTTACGCATTTGATTGATCAGCGCTTTCAGTAGTTTTTTCGGGTCGGAAGTGGAAAACAAACGATTCGCATAACTGTACATCACCCTTTTTTCACTGGGCGTTCCTTCGAATAATTTCAATTTCTGCTCGATGTACGCAATTTCATCCTGTCCCGGCATCCAGCACAGGCAGGCAAAGACGCCGAGGGTGACGTAGGCCCGTTCGTCCTGCGAAAGCGGACCGAATTCGTTGTTTTCCAGCCGCCGAAACATTCGCAGCGCCTCGTCCCTCTGCTCGGCCTCGTAATGCAAATCCGCCACGGTCACGGCCAAACGTCGCCGTTTGTCTTTGAACGCCCCCATCTCCTTCGGCGTGGCATACAGGCACCCCGGTTGATTTTCGAGATTCCATTTTAATCGTCCGAAAACCGTCGCCTCGCCCCAGCCCTTGGCCGCCTGCTGGCCGTAAAACTCCTTGTCGATCTCCGCAATGATCTCCCAATACTTTTTTGCTCCATCGTAGTTTTTATCAATGAAACGCAGGAATCCCAGCCACAGCACCGCATCCTTGTGCTTCGCGGACACGTACCACGAACATTCCCTCCGATTGAACAGGTCGCCCGCCTTGGGACGTGACATTTTCACATTCGTCCACTCGTCCGTAAATCGCTCCGTTCTCGGCGGGGTCGAGACGCCACGCGACTTGTCCGGCACTTCCAATTTCGTGAGCGCCATGTCCAACTTTTTCACTTCGTCGAACCATGCGTTCGCCTGCTCCAGCCACGGCTGGGCTCTTTCCGGTTCCAGGAAGGTTTCCAGCCAGCACAGGCCAACATTGAGCATCGCCTCGCCACGGTAGAGGCCGAACTTGTCACGTTCCACAAACTTTTTCGTTTCACTTTCCGCCGCTTCAATCGCCGCTATGCCCAATGGAATGCGTTTCCACATTTCCAGGCTCTTTTCCAGACGCTCCACGTCCTTCTTGTAGGAGTCCAGAAGCTGTTGCGGGGCATGAAATCGTAGGCCCATCGCGAGACGCTGCTTTGTGTCAACGAGTTGTTTTTGACGTTCCTTGAAAATTTTTCCTTGGTCTTGTACATTCGCCTTGTCCGCCAATTTACAGAGTATTTCGATCAAGTAGCAGTTCGCCGCCTCACTGTACACGGTGTCGGGATATTCCCGCATCAATTCCATATACGCAAAATACGCGTCAAGGTAGCGTTCGCCATGATGATGTCGCTGGGCGTCGCGGTAGGCGACCCAGTCGGGGCCGAAACGCTCCTCGTCGTACAGTCTTTGAGCGAGTCCTCGCTTCTCCGCGAGTCTTCGATGGATGATCGCCTGCTCCTCGCTGAAAAAGATGCGTTCTCCCTTGCCGGGGTCGTATTCCTTCTGCTTCAGCGTATCAAGGACGTTCAAGGCGAAACCGTAGAATTCAATCGACCTTTCGTACATTTGCATCCGCACGAACAAGTCGGCTCCGCACTCCGCCGCGAGGACGCGGGTTTCGTCGGTATATTGCTGCCCGATGGCATCAATGACCTTGAGTGCCTCTTGGGCCTTGTCCAAAGCCGCGAGACAATGAGCGGCTTCGACGGCCAGCGGCGCTGTGTCGGCGTTGACGGTCCAATCGGCGAGCGGCGGGAAGTCGACAAGATATTGTAACGGCTCCGGCGGCGGATCCTTCTTGGCACGCTTCGCGGCGGCGGCTTCCATCTTCCACTTCGACAGAGCGGCTTTGACGGCTTCCCCGTTCGCCTTGTTCCACTCGTTGGCCTTTTCCTTGCCGATAAGCTGCGGGGCCAGAATGGCTAGCGTTCGCTCCGGCTTTTGCAGGGCTAAACGCTGGTACTGGGCCCCAAGCAAGAGGAAGGGACGCTTCGCCTTTTCGTTCGGAGCCATGTCGTACAGTTTTTGACAGGCGGCAAGATCGACCTCGGTCGCCTTGCCTTCGTAGAGACGCACCGGCATTTCGCGGAGAACCTTGGTCGAGGCCTGCTGGAGCGGCGACGGAGCCGGTGGTTGCTGTGCCACGGCAATCGTCGTTACCAGTAGCGTGAAAAACACCACCATTCGAACGGTACACATCGTCGTTACCTCGTTTTTCGTGTTTGCCTGATTGTCAAAGATCGGGGGACAGACGCAGATGCCGATGAAGCGTTTTCATTCACCGGCATCTGCGCCGTCGGGCTAAACGTATTTAATCTTGGGGTTGCGTTTCGGCTGCTGTTCCTCCAGCGCATCCGTGTTGCCCGTTTCGTCGTCTTCCACGGACACTTCACCGGATTCCCAGCGAAGCATCTTCGCCGCCAAGGCGTCGGGCAGGTTCGACTTGATAATGGCGTCTTCCTTGGTAATGACCTTGTCTTTCCAGAGCCGGTACATGTGGTCGTCCAAAAGCTGCATGCCGAGCTTGTGGCCCGTCTGGATCGACGAAGTGATACGGAATGTCTTGTTTTCCCGGATCAGGTTCGCAATGGCACTGGTCACAACGAGCATTTCGTACGCCGCGACACGTCCGCCCTGGATTCTCGGCAAAAGCTGTTGGGCCAAAATGCCGATGATCGACGTCGAAAGCTGGGTCCGGATCTGATCCTGCTGGTTCGTCGGAAAGACGTCGATAATACGGTTGATCGTGCCGGCCGCACTGGACGTGTGAAGCGTGCCGAAGACGATGTGGCCCGTTTCCGCGGCGGTAATAGCCGCTTCAATGGTTTCAAGGTCGCGAAGTTCGCCGACGAGAATCACGTCGGGGTCTTGACGCAAAGCACGGCGAATCGCTTCGGCAAAGGTGGGTACGTCCACGCCGACTTCACGTTGGTTGACCGTCGACTTTTTGTGATAGTGGTAAAACTCGATCGGGTCTTCAATCGTGATAATGTGATGGTCGACGTTCTGGTTCAAATAGTCGATACAGGCGGCCAAAGTGGTCGACTTGCCGGAACCCGTGGGGCCCGTCACGAGCACCAAACCGCGGGGACGCATGATAAGGTCCTTCATTACCGGTGGCGTGTTGAGCTGTTCCATGCTCAACAGCGAGTTCGGAATCTGCCGCAAGACCATGCCGGTGTTGCCGCGTTGCTTGAACACGGACACGCGAAAACGGGCCTTGTCGCCGAACGCGAACCCAAAGTCCGTGGAACCCGTCTGCTGGAGTTCCTGCTGACAGCGTTCGGGCGTGATGCTCTTCATGAGGGAAACCGTGTCCTCCGGTTCGAGTATCTTGGTCTCCAGCTTGACCAAGCGGCCATGGAGACGCAACACCGGGGGCTGACCGACAGCAATGTGAAGGTCGCTCGCGCCGCGGACAACAACGGTTTCGAGGAGTTTGTCAACTAAAATCGTGCTCATGGTAATTTTCGCAAATTGGTTATACTGAAAGTTTCCGTCTTTCGTTCGATCAACACTCAATCCGACAATAGGCCGTCCGATCGAAAAACTGTGCGTTCCAGTGGCTTCCTATTTTTTACATGTAAAGGGAAAATTTCCACAAAAAAGCGAAATTTTCAAAATTTTTCCGAAAAACATGTCAAACGGTTGTTTTATTCTTCCACCTGCCGGGCAACGCGCATGACCTCCTCAATCGTCGTTTGCCCCCGCAGAACCTTTCGGATTCCGTCTGCGTAGAGCGTGCTCATGCCCTCAGCCGAGGCCGCTTTTCGAATTTCCACGCTGGTCGCTTGATTGAATGTCATTTCCCGGATTTTGGGCGTCATCATCATCAGTTCGAAGATCGCCATTCGACCGCGATAGCCTGATTTATTGCAGGTAACGCACCCCCGACCTTTCATAAAGGTCGCCTTCGCCGCCTGCTCCGGCAAGATACCCGCCTCGCGAAGCTCGATTTCAGAGGGCACATACGGCTTCTTGCATTTACCGCAAATCGTCCGAACAAGTCGCTGAGCCATGATACCGATCACCGAACTGGAGACCAGATAGGGCGGGACTCCCATGTCGACCAAGCGTGTAATGGCACTGGGCGCATCGTTCGTATGCAGCGTACTAAAGACCAAGTGTCCAGTAAGCGACGCCTGAATTCCCATCTGGGCCGTTTCCAGGTCTCGCATTTCCCCGACGAGAATGATATTGGGGGCTTGACGCAGCATTGCACGAATGACGCGTGCGAAGTCGAGGCCGATATTGTGCTTGATCTCTACTTGATTGATCCCTGGCAAATAATATTCGACCGGGTCCTCTGCAGTGATAATCTTCCGGGTAGGTGTGTTCAGTTCGTTCAAGGCGGCATAAAGGGAGGTCGTTTTTCCCGACCCTGTTGGTCCGGTTACGAGGATAATCCCGTTGGGGCGGCGGATCAGGGTGCCGAATTTTTTGTAGTCCGCTTCCGCGAAACCAAGCTGCTGAAGGCTGACCCGAATATTGTCTTTATCCAAAATACGCATGACCACCGACTGTCCGTGGTTCGTCGGGATGACGCTCACGCGGAGATCCAATTCCTTATCTAATATGGAAAGTTTAATTCGACCGTCCTGCGTTCGGCGGCGTTCGGCAATGTCGAGCTTGGAAAGAATCTTAAACCGGGACAAGATCGAACCTTGAAGCCGTTTAGGGATCGTATCCCGTTCAACCAGGATACCGTCGATGCGGTATCGAACCCGGACACGGTCCTCGAAGGGCTCGATATGGATGTCCGAGGCCCGAAGCTGAACGGCTTCCTCAATAATCATGTTGCTCAAGCGGACGATCGGGGCATCGCTGTCCGCCACGGAACCGATATCGCCGCCTCCTGCGCTGTCAAGTTGGGTAAAATCAATTTCCGTTGACGTGAGTTCTTGAATGAGCGAGTCGGCACTTTCGCCGATATTTTGGTGATAATGTCGGTTGATCGACTCTTGGATTGCCTCCTTCGATGCCAAGATAGGCTCAATGGGCCGGGCGAGGATGAAGCGAAGTCGGTCGATGGTTTCGATATCGTTTGGGTCGCTAATGATAATCTCCAGCGTTTCGCCGTCCTCCTGATAGGGCAGAATCAAATTCTCCCGGGCGACCGATTCCGGCACGAGCTCAATGATCGCCGGTGGAATGTGGACGTTCGAAAGCTCGATGTACTTTCGGCCCGTCTCCTCGGCGATCGCCTGGGTCACGTCTTCGCTACTGGCATATCCCAACCGGATAATCGCTTCCCGCACGCGAATGCCGGTTGTCTGGGCCATTTCTTGAGCCACGGAAACCTGCGACGCACTAAGAACGCCCTTCCGCTGGAGAATAACGAGATAATTGATTTTTTTTGCCATTTTGATTGTTCGTGGTTTGACGGTCGGTATGAAATTCTTAGCTGGGAGCCTCAGGTTTCGGCGTGTATGCCTCCCAAGCGACTCCCGTTGTTAATTATTTTGTGAAAAACACGGCCCGGCACGGATAATATAGGTTTTCGCATTGACACACATCGAAGAAATCTCCATAATTCGGCCCGTTTTTTAGGACTAGGCCCTTTTTCCACTTCAGGGCAACCGTAGCTCGCCGCACACGTTCCATCGACATGCGTTTTCAGATCCGTTTCCATCAGCGACCGCACTTGAAAAGCCGGACGGCCGATGGTGCGCGTGCAGCGTGGCCTAAACGCAAGCGGATGGGATGGTTTTTGTACGGAGGAATTCTCATTCTATTCGTTCTCGCGGGAATCTGTCGGGCTGACGGAGGACTGACACTGGGTAATCCGGCGGAAAAGGACTTCAACGCCCCACTGCCGGTGCCGATCCAAACCGAACGCCTTGCCGGTCGCGGAGCCGCATTTGCCGATCAAAACCTGGCGCAGCGTCAACCGGAACCCACCATTCGCCAAGTTTCGACGACCAGCATTTGGGATAATCTCGCACGAAACGACACGCCCGAAATGACCTTCGCCGACTGGGGCGTCGGACCTTCGCAGGCAATACCGTCCTCGCCGCCGAGCAGTTCTTCCGACGGTTTTTCGCTGAGTGTGGAAAACAACATGCCCGGTTCGTTCGGATTCGGCATGGGAACCCTTCAGTCATCTCCGATGAACCAAGGGCCCATGAATTACGGAGGGCCAAATACTCACGGAATTCCGTATTTTACCACCGAAACCGATCCCAATGCAAGAGCATTCGGCATGGCAGCGCCAAATTTGCCGCAATCGGTTCCGTCTGGCATGAACGCTTACGGTTACGGGTATTATGATCCGAATACCGGTTCGCTCTATACGATGCCGCAAATGGGAGGGGGCGTGCAACAGTATCCGGGTATGGACCCTTACGCCATGTACGGAGGCGCGATGAGTTCCTTCAATCCGATGCAACAAGCATACGATTATCAATATGGCACCCCCGCGATGAACCCCAACGCCTTACCCGGCTGGACGGGGTTCTACGGCACGAATAACAATCTTTACGGCGGCCTTTATAACAATATACCGTCCATGAACGATCCCAACTCGCTTTATCAGGCTTTGCTACAGCAGGAGGCGATTCGTCGCGAAGTCGAGGAGGAAATCGCCGCTGAAGAGGAAACGGAGCGGTCGGAGAAGGAAGCCCGGGAAAAAAAGGATCAATGGGGCATGAAAGATCTCGCGCCGTTGAAGGTTTCGTCGCCACTGGGCAAGACGGTGTTTTCGTGTCTGAAAACGCTCAGCCCCTTCAATTCACCCACGGGACCGCACAAGAATTGCGGTCGCCCCCTTGACGGTGTAAGCTGGCTGGATCGGCCTTATTATTTCGGCGGGTTCGTCGGTTGCATGGATGGCTCGGAACTGGTTTCCAGCATGATCA
The DNA here is from genome assembly GCA_040393745.1 of Thermogutta terrifontis. Taxonomy (GTDB): domain Bacteria; phylum Planctomycetota; class Planctomycetia; order Pirellulales; family Thermoguttaceae; genus WRKP01. Next base: position 9,189 of record JBEBTM010000040.1, read on the forward strand.
AACAGAAAAACGGCGGGTCCGGCGGGCTTAATTTCGGCTACAATTTCAATGAATACTGGGGGCTCGAAAGCCGGCTCCATTTTTCATCCATCGACATCAAGGAAACGGCCTACGGCCAGGAATTCTTCTACAACTGGTTCACGACGGCTTACCCAGGTCAAACCGTGCCTCCGCTGACAACCCGGTCGAACCAACTCACGATTTTCGACGTCGCCGTCCATTACTATCCCCTGGGGGACGCGCAGTTCCGGCCCTTTTTCAAATACGGATTCGGCATTGCGCAAACGTCGTTCATCGACACCTACGGCCAGAAGCGGCGGAACAACACCGCGGCCATGCCCATCGGCGTGGGGCTCCGCTACTGGTGGAACAGTCGACTGGCGGTCCAGGCGGACATCGTCGACAACATCATTTTCTCACGCGGCGTCACGAAAACGCAGTACAACTGGACATTCACCGTGGGCATCACCTACATGTTCGGCGGCAGCAACACCCGCCGTCCCTACGTCCACTGGCCCCGCACGCCAAGCTACGGAAGCCGATGGTAAGGGGAAATCGGAACACAAAGCGTAAGCGGGTGTCATGGTTGAGATTCCCCTTACGCTTCGTGCCTTGATTCCATTTTTCGCTCGTTAATTGCCAATCCCTTCGCCGTAGCCGTATTTTTCGACGACATAGTCCAGGTCTTTGTCGCCTCGACCGCTGCAGTTGACCAGAATCGCGCCGGTGCGGTTTTCACGGGCATAACGCATCGCGTACGCCACGGCGTGGGCGCTTTCCAGGGCCGGGATAATTCCTTCGTACCGAGACAGTTTGAAGAACGCATCCACGGCTTCTTCGTCCGTGACGGAATCGTATTTGACCCGATTCAGGTCACGCAGGAACGCATGTTCGGGGCCGACCGCCGGGTAGTCCAAACCGCTGGCGATGGAATACACCGGAGCCGCCTCGCCGTTTTCGTCCTGAAGCAGATAACTGTTGAAACCGTGTAAAATGCCGGGTTTGCCGTAGGTCATCGACGCGGCGTGTTCGCCCAACGTGGTGCCGGTGCCCATCGGTTCAACGCCCACGATTTCCACCGGGTCGTCGAGGAAGGGAGTGAACATGCCGATGGAATTGCTACCGCCGCCGACACAGGCGGTAACGACATCGGGAAAGTGGCCTGTCATTTCAAGGAACTGTTCCCGGGCTTCCTGGCCGACGACCATTTGGAAATCGCGGACCATCATGGGAAACGGATGCGGCCCCACGGCCGAACCGATGCAATAAATCGATTCCTTATACGACTTCAAGTACGATTCAAAGGCCGAATCCACGGCTTCTTTGAGTGTCTTGAGTCCGAAGGAAACGGGCACGACTTTTGCGCCGAGAATCTTCATCCGGGCCACGTTCGGTGCCTGCTTGACGATATCAACCTCGCCCATGTGGATTTCGCATTCCATGCCGAAAAACGCGGCGGCGGTCGCCAAAGCCACGCCGTGCTGACCGGCCCCGGTTTCGGCGATGAGCCGCTTCTTGCCCATGAATTTCGCCAAGAGCCCTTCGCCCATACAATGGTTCAGCTTGTGCGCTCCGGTGTGATTCAGATCCTCTCGCTTGAGATAAATCTGGCACAAACCGAGCTTCCGGGAAAGCCGCTCGCAGTGGTAGACCGGCGTGGGGCGACCCTGGAATTCACGGCGGATCCGGCGAAGCTCACTGATAAACTGGGCCGACTGGCAAATCGTACGATAAGCCTCGTCGATTTCCTCGAAGGCGGGAATCAGTTCGGGTGGGACGTACGCACCACCATAATTTCCGTAGTAACCGTCTTTGTTGGGATAATTCTTGAAATAGGTTCGATAATCCATGGTAATTCTCCTTTGAATGGTGATAATGCTCTAAAATATAGTATTCGTTTGTGTTTTAGCCGCCGAAGTCGCAGAACTCGCGCACTACGGAAGCGGCTGAACGGATAAAATGAAAATGAAAGAACACCCCGGAGAAGCCGTGATTCCCATGGACGGCCGAAGGTGCAATGAGCGTTCGAGCGTCCGTTACGACTTCTCCGGACGCCACGCCCACAACAATTCCTGGGCACACAAGAGTGCGGCAGCGCTGCATTCGTTCTGATTGTCGCGGATCGCGTGTCGCATGGGATGGTAGAAAGAAACGGTAAGTCGGTTTGGAATCCAGTATCGACCAAAAGGGCGGCCGACACGAGTATATTCCAAGAACGTCCCCGATTTTATCCGACGGCGGCAAATGGACAAGAGGGGGGCCAAGACGATTGCATTGTTCAAAATAGGAAAGATAATTTCGCGCAGAGACAAAAAGGGCCCTGTTTTCGACTTTGGCATCGTCTTACCCTTGTATTATCTTCCCTTGACACGGAGACCATTTTCGCGAGAATCACCATTTCACCGATTTTCAAGACGCCTGTCCGATGCAATCGTTCCTTTCTCAACAATCAGCCATCGACGCCATGACTTTTCGCGATCTTCTTCGCTTCTTAACGATTATTGTTTGTGCCGTCGGCTTTTCCGAAATTCAGGCCCAGTCGTCGGAGCGGGATTCGCTCCGACGTCAACTCGCTCAAGCGGCGGCACCGTTTGAAGAACTCGGTAACGTCATCCGTCTGTCCGTCGAATTGGCCGGTCCTTCCATCGTTCATATTGAATCAAAACAGCTTCGTGCCCTCCAGCCGAATGGGGCGACAGGGCGGTCCATCCAGATGGAGGTAGAGGAATCCGGCAGTGGAATCGTCGTGAAAATTGCCAAAAAAAACGTTATTCTGACCAATCGGCACGTCGTCGAGGGAATTGAATTGGCTTCCATCAAGATTCAAACTCATGACCGTCGCCGTCTGACACCAACCAAGGTACGCACCAACGCCGACTTCGATTTGGCCGTTGTGGAAGTCGCCGAAGAGACACCCCCGCCGGCCCTGCTGGATGAAAGCGATCGGATTCAGGTGGGCCAAATCATTCTGGCTGTCGGGAGTCCTTTCGGATTGGACCGGAGCGTTTCCATGGGGATCGTCAGCGCCACGAACCGCCGCCGGATTCCTGCTGCGACCGGTCAAACGCCGATCGTCGGTTTCTTCCAGATCGATGCTGCGGTGAATCCGGGCAGCAGCGGTGGCCCCATGTTAAATCTGCGAGGCGAAGTTGTCGGTATGATTACTGCCATTGCGACACAAGGCGGCGGACACGAAGGGGTTGCATTTGTCCTGCCCATGAAAATCATCAAGGGAGTCGCTGAACAACTCGTTCGGGACGGCATCGTGATGAAACCGTTCATCGGGCTCGGATTCGAAGCCGATTTCGATGAGTCGCAACACAAGGCCCTGGGTCTGGATCGAATGGTTGGCGCAAAAATCAGCCACATCGCCCCCGATTCTCCGGCCTCACAGGCCGGTCTCCAAATAGGGGACGTTCTACTCAAACTCGGCGATACGGAGATCGAAGACGATATCCACGTCGTCGATTACGTTGCCCGGTCAATTATCGATCAGGCTGTACCGTTCCAAGTGCTCCGAGACGGCCGAACCATCGGTGGAAATATCACGCCGGCTGGAAAAATCAGCCATTAGTAATGACACCGCAATTCAACGCACCAGCCCAAGACGTCTACCGGCGTCCTTTTCTTGGCTGCTGCTGGCTTCGTCGGGCAATGTTGCCGTCTACGATCGCGCCGATGGCCTCGTCCCAGCTCGGCATCTTTTTGTGAAGCTGCGAAAAATCCATCGCGGGGGCCGGTGAATCATCCTCGTCAAATGCCTGTGGGTCCATCGATTGCCGCTGTTCCTGGACCGGCTTGTCGGAACGTCGACCACGGCGACGTCTTCCCCGTTCGACCGGCTTGGATTCGGATTCGACATCCCAAGAGGAAGGTTCGTCATAAGCATCCGTTTGCGCAGCGGGTTGCGATACGGGCGGTACTATCGGCGATGATTGTTTCTGCGGATCTTCAGCATACCGGGAGCCCCGCCGCCCCCGCACTCGCGGCTCTTCAGAGCGGTTCTCTTTCGGCATCTCGCTCGATTGTTCCTCTGCGGGAGCGGGTGTTTGCCGATATTCCCGGCGTCCTTGCTTTTCGGAGCGTCCTCGCCGATCGGTGGATCGTTGGCCGCGATCTCCTCTTTCTTCCTCCCGGGGCTTCCGATCTCGAGGCTCCCGCGCAACCGACTCTTCCGACCGATTTTCCCGTGAATCGACGAACATCGATTGAAGTCGGCGTTCCTCTTCCTCATAGGATGGCGTCTCGCCATTTCCGATCATATTTTTCAGGGCAAGCGATTCTTCCGACTCCCGAATGGGTTCTTCGAACATCGACGGCGGGCGTTTTCGGCCTCGCCCCTGTTCGGCATTGTCACGCTGCGAGGGCCGGCTCGAAGGTTTTTTCTCGGCGTTCGCTGTCTTCGAGCCTTGCGGTTCGCCCGTCAGAGCTCCGACCTGCGAGGCTATTTGCGACCAAGGATCCGGCTGAGCGGATTCGGTCGGTTTCTTTCCCGAGGTGTTTTCCGAGCGGGCCACAGGATCTTTCATGAGAGTCTCGGGGTCGGCCTGCGCCGGTTGCGACCTGCGGATTGCTCGCTCCGTCGAGCCGGGAACTTTCTCCAACGTGCTTGACGTAAATGACTTGCCGCTCAATGACGGCGCTTTCACACCCTCGACGACCGCGTCCAAGGTCTCTTTGGTCGAGGAACCGAAAAAATTGATCTTGGGAAACCTCGCCAGGAAAGATTTTTTTTCTGTTCGGGAAGATTGCTCGCTGGGCGGTTCGGGAACGACCGAGGTCGATTCGGTGGGAGTCTGTCTTTTGCCCGGCTTGGAACTCTTTTCGGACAAGACCGTGGCAGGCGGAAGCGGTTCGTCAAAGAGGCCGGCTCCAAAGGAACCGATTTCCTCTTCCGGAAGATCATCGACCGCAGCGGTTTCCTCAACTTTGGCCTTCGATTCGGCAGTCGCTTCCTCCACTCTACCGATTTCCCGGTTTTCCAAAGGAGCGTCCAATATCGGTTCTTCAAGTCCGAGGTCCGTGAGAAGGGAGGCCCAATTGTCTGAGTTCTTTTTTTCTTTCATAGGTAACCAACTTGTCTTTCAAAACGAAAAACACAAAAAATCAAAATTTCAGTAAAAACAAAATCATCCTGGAACCGTTCAATGATAAAGTATAAATCCTCCCAAGGGTTTAGGAAAGGGACCGAGGAGGGACATTGTCAAAAAACATGCAAACGAAAAAACAAGGATTGAGTCAAGAAAGCATCAAGACAATCCGATGTAAACTGATGAGATTGTCTATTTCTTTAAGAGCAAATAGACTGCTACAGCCCCCAGGAATCCCGCACACGAGGCGCACAATGATACAAACCCACGAGAATTCGACCGCTGACAGCCGTATCGCCGTTGGAATCGTCGTTGAGAACTCCCACCAAGACTGGGCTGAAACCGTTCAAAGCGCCCGCCGGATGACGCCGCATCTCTTCTTGCTGGATATCTCCAACGGGCACGCAGCCATACGTGACAAAACGCTCCCTTTGACGCGAAAGGTTTCCGTCAATTCCTGCGAAGATATCGGCGATGCAAAGAATACCTTAATCGATGCCATCGAAAACGAATTCGATTTCGATTGGCTACTCTGGATAAATGCAGGGGAAGTTTTCGACGAAGCGACTTTGCCGCTTTTTTCAGATTTTCTGGAAAAAGAAGCGGAACGGGATTCGCTGTACGTTATGGTTCTGCATCGCCTTTTTCATCGAGATCGGTCCCGGCATGATCTGGACGAAGAATCCATCGATCCCCGCCTGATGCCGCTGAAAAAGGGGCTACGATTCGAAGGGGCGGTTTGCCCAACGCTTTTTTCCGCCGCCGGACGCTTGATGATCCAGTTGAATGCCGCTCCGGGCCGGATTCTCGCTTTTGTCGATGAACAGGAAACCGGCCTGCGCCATGAACGGGCCGAACGGATGTTAAAGTTGCTGAAAAAACTTGAAAAACAGGGCATTTCTCCGGCGGACGAATCTCTACTCCTTCGCGGCGAGTGCCAGTCCGAACAGGGCGATTATAAGGCGGCTCGGCGTGATTTTGAGAAAGTCATCGAGAAAACAACCAAGCCAAATATCCGCCTGGAAGCCTATTACCGTCTTTGGGAGACCTTTGCTTTCGCACCCGTGGCGCCGAACGACATGACCAAGGTGCTTTTGGCGGGCATCGACCATTTCCCGGTCGACATGCAGCTTTTAACCTTC